>NZ_BAAGSM010000027.1:0-154516 GCF_054782435.1 Nocardia thraciensis | reverse complement strand
GCAGCATGCTCGCCGCCATCGCACCCGCCTGCAACGCGGCCGGAGCCAGACTGGAGACCATGTCCGGGTTGACCAAGGGCTCGGGCTCGGCGGGCGGTGGCGGAGCCGGAACAGCTTGCGGCGTACCGGATTGCGCCGGGGCGGCGGTGGCGGGCGCACCGGGGTCCCCCGGCGACGGCGCGGTCTGCCCCGGCTGCGCCTGCTTCGGTCCGATCGTCGGCGGCGGGGCGACCTGATTCGGATTCACCAGTTGCGACTGCCCGCCCTCACCCGGGGCCGTCGCCCCGGGCTGCGAGGGCGCACCCGACTGCGACCCGCCTGGTTGATTCGGCGCCCACGGCGACGTGAGGCGGGGCGTCGGCGCCCGCCGCCGGGTCCACGGGGTCTCCGACCCCGGCGTCGAATTTCCTTCCGCCGCAGCCGTTCCCGCTCCCGCATCGGCGTCGTCGACCGGCTCGACCGCCGTCGGGAACACCTCCGCGGTGGTCACGTCGCCCCCTTCAACACCCGCTTCACCCGCACCTCGCTGCCGCTCGGGATCGACTGCTCGACAACCTGTCCCGTGGCCGGGTCGCCGGTAATCACGTGGGACGCATCGACAGCGACCCCGACGCGGGTCGGAGCATGGGAGCGATAGTTCCAGAACACCAGGTCGCCGGGCGAGGTCGCGTAGGGGTCGACGCGCTGGCCGCACATCGCCTGTCCCGCAACGGTGCTCGGGAGCGTCACCACTTCCGACACGGTCGTCACCGCCGACCGCGAGCACGTCCCCGCGACCGCGGTTCTCCCGGGTGTCACGGCATCTTGCCCGCCCGTGGCGGTGGTATTCGCCGATAGCTCGCAGCGCCCCGTCACCGCCGCCTCCGACGCCTGGGCTATCACGTACTGCGCGAGCGTCGCGTCGTCGGTGACCGTTCGCCCGCCCAGCTGCTGCAGGGCCACGCCGCGGGCACAGTCGACCGCGGGGCCACGATTGACGGTATCCAGCGCCGGAAGCTGATACGGCGCCGACCGCATCGCGGTCAGGCACGACCGCTGCCAGGCCGACGCCTCGGTCTCGTCGGGCGCGATCGTCATCTCGGCGTACGGATTGGTCGTCGGTATGTCGGAGGGCGCCATCGTCTCGCGCGCGGACCCGGTACGAGGTCCGGCCGACGTCGTGGACGTGGCCGTCTCGGTGGCGGACGGATCGGGACCGAGCGCGCTGTCGCACTGGTACCGGAAATCCGCGGCCGCGGACGACGTGTTCTCACCCACCGCGAGCACGACCAGAATGCCCGCACCCGCCAGCACTCCCAGCACCGCCAGCAGCGCCATCAGCCCCAGCCATACTTGGAAAGGGACCATCGAGAGGAATATGAGTCGGCCGATCTTCACATTTCCTCCTGCGGGTTGATGGTTTCAGTCCGATCGAAAACCGATCAATCGAAACCGTCGCGGACGGCGGCCATTTTCTCCGACCACTCAACGTCCCGCCAGTGGGATCCACCCGTACTCGGCGTCACCGACAGCGACGGTCCAGCGTCTCCCCACATACGGTTATATGTCCGGATAGATTCGTAGGCCGAATTGCGCAACTTCCGGAACCGTTTCTGATCCGTGACATCGTCGAAGAAGCGGTTCTTGACCCTCTGCACATCCAGCGCGTGCTCGTTGGTGATCCACCGACGCATGCGGTCCGCGTCCTTGCTCTCCACACCATGGTCCTGGAGTATCTGGTACCACCGGTTCGGCTGACCTTTTTCATCCTCCTTCGGCGGCTTATAGTTGGCGTATGCAGCATCACCCAGATGTGCAACGTCGTTCAACGCCTCGACGAAGTGGATCTTGGATTCAAGCGATTCATCCCTATTGTAAACATAATCCTTCGCCAGCCGTTCGTGCAGGGGATCCAAATGGATCTGTCCACCCCCCTTGTGCGAATCTCGATACATCTCCACCGATTGATTCAAAGTTCCGTAAGCGGCCATGACCCGCTCGGCGTCGACATCCCCGTTGAGATAATCATTCGACAAATCGTGGGCGTTTCGAATCGAGGCAGCAAGGCGGGAGAGGTGCTTATTCTTGAACGGCTCGTCCGCAATCAAGCGTTCTACGACCCCCTGGTCCCTCCCAACCATGTGAGCCTTTCGCTCGGCATTTCCCCCAGCGCCTATGTATGCACCCAGGAAACCTTGCGGAAAGCCCCCCGAGTCAAGATGCCCCTGCAGGGCGCCAGCGGCACCCCGCCAGGTGTCGAGCCCACCGGCCTTAATCCCCTTTTCCCGCGCACCGACCGAGAATGCGTGCCAATTCATATTCGAGATTCGATACGTACCCCGCTTACCGCCATATAGTGGGTCCGACCAGGCAGCCTTTTGCGCCCTTGCCTGGTCCCGCTTCATCTTCGACTGCGGGTGACCGAAGCCGGGAATTCCGCCGACCAACCACTCCAGCGGTGCAAAATTGGAGATGGTGTTCGCCCCAGCCATCGCCGCCATCATCTTGAAATGATTCGTCCCGGCGGCGGTCTCTCCCATTCCCATTCCCATTCCCAGTGCACGCCCGCCGACACCGCCGGCACCCGCGCCGCCACCGCCGACACCCTCGCCAGCGCCCTGGATTGCCAGCGCTGTCCGGTTCGCGACCCAATCGGAGCCCCGCCCCATACTGTCCCGCAAATGCCGGAATTCGACGACACCGACGATCATGAAGAAAGGCCACAACACAAGCACCGCTAATACGTTCCCACCGGCCTGGCTCAGCAGATTGTCGGAGATGAGCAGGACCACACCGGTGCCCGCACAGTAGCCCATGAATCGCAGGACAGCGAACCCGGTAGACACCACATTAGTCACGAGAAACGTCTGCGAGGGACCATAGATATAGGCGCCCGCAGCAAATCCGAAAATTATCATGAAACCATGTATGAAGATGGCGAGCACGGCACGCGTGAGATTGGAGATCATGAACCCGAACCCGACGCATAGCACCAGCTGAACAAAGATCATCAGAAACCCGATCGCGATCTGAGCAGCACGGGGGTTGTCAGCGGACTTGTACGCACCGTAGTCGCCACATGTCTTCATGCCTTCTTTTATCTGGTCTTCGTCACCCACACTCGTGGCCGTCGACCACATTGCCTTGCATTCCGGCCGCATGTCTACGACGTGGCCGAAGTTCCATACCTGCAGCGGCTTCCGAATGAAGTTGTCGGCCATACTGGCCTGCAATGCCGGGACGAGCGCATTCGGGTTGGGGTTACTGTTCCCGTTCAGTCCGGCCGCGACCGACAGGCCAACGTCCCGCCCTTGCGCGAGCCAGCCGTCCTTACTCAGTTCATGCGCCATCGGATTGGTCAGAAAGAAGCCGGAAAAGGTCGCCGCGAGAAGGAGCGCCACTATCTGCCGAACGGCCTTGGCGACGAATCCCCGCACGAGGAAGTACGCGATGAACAAAGCGCCTATGGCCGCCGCAGTGAACGAGACGGCCAGCGTTCCCATCTGATCCGCGAAGCTCTGGGCGGCGCCCAGCAGCGGCTGCCTGAATGTATCGAGCCAGGAAAGGTCGATCCCCTTTCCCACCAGCCACACCAACACCTGGGCGATGAACAGCCAACCCGCGAACAGGATGACGATGAAGGACGATACGAAAGTGTCACCCGGATTGAGAATACTGCCGTGATTGGTCGCGAAGGTGTACTGCGAGACGTCTACGCCCGACGAGTCCTTGACCTCCAGGAACCCGAGGCCATTGGCCGGAGCGGTATCGGAGCCGGAGGCGGCGATCGCCACGGACCCCACGGCGAAGGGGAAGACCACGACGAAGAAGAAGATGACCAGCGTCCACGCCGTCCAACGCCGTCGGCGGGTCGCCCCGATCCACAGGCCACAGCGCCGCCACAGCTCCCGGGGCCGCCACCGCTCGGGGTCGAAATACTCCAGCTCCCACGGTCGTTCGGTGATCCACCGGTCGCGTCTGGGACCTTTCGTGTCGCGCGGCTTCACGAGGCTGCCCGTCCCTCCGGCAGCGCGGCACGCACGACCCCCGGCGTGCTGCTGATCGCGTCGGCACGGTCCTCGCGTGCGGGCCCGAGGATCTTGCCCCGCCCGATTCGATTGAGGGCGTCGCGCATGAACACCTCGCCGCGCCGCTCCTCCGGGACCGACCGACCGGGACCGGTCGCCGGGGATGTCTCCTCGCGCAGAATCTGCAGCAGAAAGGGTGCTTCCTGGAGATCGACGCCCAGCCATTCCAGGCTGTTGCGGGCCAGGGTCTCGTCGCGCTGACGGAATACGAAGCGGTTCGGGATCAGATTGTGCGCCGCCCCTTGGAAGTCCGTGGCCGGATCATGCGACGCCAGCCCGATCGCCGCCAGGTGTTTGCGGCCGTCACGGCTGAAGTCGGAGGTCACCGCGGACCCGACCTGCGTCTGGGTGAAATGGTGCGCCTCGTCCCCGACGAGCAGCCCGAACCGGCCGTTGTCGTTTAGGAACGCCTCCCGTGCGGCAACTCCGACCAATTCGTACAACGCCGTCCCCAGCCGCTTGGTCAGCGGCAGACGGTTGTACATGTGGGGCGTCGTGAGTTCCTCGGCGGTCGGCAGCGCCACGTTGTGGCTGCGGACCACCGTCGCCGCGGCATCGAGTTGCAGCGGCGGCAGATCGGCGTCGAACAGCACCGGCACCCGGTCGACGATCGTTCCCAGCCGCGCGGCGAGGTCGGAATATTCGTCGCCTTCGTTTCGGTCACGGAGCCTGCGCACCGCATGGAACAGATCGAGCATGCTGCGGATCCCATGCTCCTCGATCCCCCTGGGTGTCAGCAGGGTGCCGAAGGCAGCGCCCGGGCCGCTGGTCGGAGACAGATCCAGCAGCGGCAGAATCGAATCCAGCGTCCGCTCACCGGCCACCCTCGGGGCGAACAATCGCAGCGGGTCGAGAGATACGGTCGGATTGCTCAGATCGATGATGACAGCGTCGTCGATGGACGCGGCGAAATGCTCCCACTCACCCACCTGACTGCGGTCGATGGCGAGGAACTGCCCGCCCATGTCGTGCACCAGGACCGCCATGAGTTTCAGGAAGTACGACTTTCCCGATCCGAGCTCACCGGTGACCGCGAACGACGCGGACATATCGTGGTACGCGGCCTCCATGATGCCGAAGTGGATCGGTTCGAAATTCCCGGACAGCAGGTTCACGCCGATCACCGGCCCGCTGTCGTCGCCGATCTGACTGGTGGTGAAGGGGACGAAACCCGACCACATATCGGAGGGCAGGATATGGGCGAAATCGTCGTACGCGCGGCGGGCCGGACTGCCGGGCACCATCATCGACCACAGATCGACCTGGGCGCCGAGCGGCGCCGTCATCTCGACCTGAAACCGCTTGTACCGGCGTTTGAGGGTGTTGACCACGTCCATGGTCTCGTCGTGCGAGGCGCTGCCGACCGCGATGACCGTGGTGAACGATACCTCTGACTCACCGCCGTGGACCTCGAAGTGCTGGTTGTATTCCGCCAGCATCTGAGCCTTCGATATCAGGGTGTTCTGCGCGAAGGACACCTCCTGATCACGCTGGTCCATCTGCTCGCCCAGGCGCCGCAGGTTCAGCTCGTTGTTCTTGAGCACCGTTTCCGCGGGCTTGACCGATACCCGAATGGCCCAGTCGATGGTCGCGTCGCCCACCCCCTCCAGGACGCTCAGGAACTCACTGCCGCCGGGGAATGTCATGCCCGCGTAGGGGAACGAGTGCGGCGTGAGCATCGCCTGATAGGACGGCCGGTACTCGAAGTCCGGTTGCACGACCTTGATCACCGGAACGAACGACGGGCGGAACCGGCGATTACTGTCGGCCTGCGCGCCCTCGTCCAGAGCCGCCGATCGGAAGACCGCCGCCGTCGCATCGTCGAGGACTCCGGCGCGCGTCGGCGCGACCGGGTCCCCCGCGGCGCCGCGCGACAGATAGTGCTCCCACAGCCACTGGAACATCGACGCGGGGACCGGGACCGGGTCGAAATCACCACCGATGCGAGACAGGATCTCATTCGCCTTGTCGTCGAACGCATCCAACTCGGCCCGGGAGACAGAGGTGGGATCGAAGGTCGTCGCGCCGCCGCGCCACACCCGAGACAGCGAGGAGATCCCCGGGCTCGTGGTGCCGACCGGGATCGACAGCAGAAATATCCGAGTTCTGGGGACAATCGCCCGCACCCGCTCGTAGGAGGCGACCACCTCCAGCGCGTAGTCCTCGCACTCGTCCAGGTCGACGCCCTCGACCATCTTGCTCAAGACATCGAGGATATTCAGCCGCGCCTGAATACCGAGCAGCAATGATCCATTGGGCAGGTTGTTGATCAGTGAGTGATGCGCCGCCTTCACATCGAATTTGTCGGTGGCCTTGCGCAATCCGTAGCCCAGCGGGTTGATGAAATAGGTCGCGGTGACGAGCCCCGAATGGGTGAACTGCAGGTTGCCCCGGACGGCGGCCGTGGGTTGAATATCTCGTTCGAACGCCATCAGCGGCTCGCTCCCGACAGCGCGCCGTCGCCGTTTCCTCCGGCCCGAGCCGACGCGCCGGCCCATCGGTCGAGGACTGACAATGGTTGCGCGCTCGCCATCGAAGTGACAGGCAGGCGGCCCCCGGCCGATCCACCCACGCGGTCGGGGAGCAGGACGACCACGCTCTCCTCGACGAACAGGGTGTGCCGAGCAGACTCCTCGGTCACCGGCATTCCCGATGCCGACACCGGTTTCCGGAACACGATCAACCTCCCTACCCAGAACATCCGCGAGGAGAGCCGCACCCCGGTATAGGGCACCAGCCCGATCCCGAATGCCGATGCGATGGTGATCGCCGTGCCCGACACGAACGTGACGGCCGGGTTCGCGGGCAGGGTCATGGCCAGGACCGAGGTGAGCAGCAGCAGCACCATCCCGACCACCACCTGCGGCAGTGTGTACGGCCCGAACGGTAGCTTCTGTCCGCTCTGCGACTTGCCGATCATGGTGGGCACCCGCTTGACGGGGGTGAACACCTTGATCACCTGACTCACTGATAGCTCCCGATCGGGTGGTCGGGGATCACCGAATTCGAGTCCACGCGGGCGTAGTTCACCAGCGTCGGCAACAGCCAGAACAGCACCGCGGCAAGCAGACCCGTCGCGGCGACAACGAGAATCCGGCCCGGC
The DNA here is from genome assembly GCF_054782435.1 of Nocardia thraciensis. Lineage (NCBI taxonomy): Bacteria > Bacillati > Actinomycetota > Actinomycetes > Mycobacteriales > Nocardiaceae > Nocardia > Nocardia thraciensis. Next base: position 147,346 of record NZ_BAAGSM010000027.1, on the reverse strand, counting down.
GACAACCGCGACTTGGCCGCCTCGGAGATGAAGATCACGAGAATCACGATGGTGAGGATGATGATCCCCGCCCAGCGCACGAAATTCAGCACCTCGGAGAGGATGAAGCCGAATTGACTACCCATGAGACTGCCCCTTTCCGGATCAGTTCTGTGTCGCCGGTGGGATGGACACCGCGGTGGACGGCGACGCGCTGGTGGAACTCGGAGAAGCACCCGCCGTGTTGCCGCCACCGGCAACCACGGTCAGCGGATCCTTCAACGCCGGAACCGAATCCAGCGCTTGCACCTGCCACTGCCCCGCGGTGCGAACCATGGTCAGCGGATAAGCCAAAGTAGGTGCGGCGCCCGTTCCGGCCTTCGGATTGACCGTGACGAGCACCTTGGCGGTCGAGCTACTGATGCCGCAGTCGGCATTCTCGGCGCCGACGGAAACGGTTTCCACCGACGCGAACGGGGCAGGGCGCAGGGGCGCGATCCCCGAGTTCTGCGCGACGTAGCGGGTGACGTCGCCGTTGCCGCTGAGAAAAGCCGCCAGGAAGCCACTGGCCACCGGTGTCAGCGGAGTATCGGGTCCACAGGTCGACTTGTACCGCAGCATCAGGTCCTCGCCCCGGCCCGGCGGAGCGACGGCTGCCGGGAGGCCCAGCGCCCGCATTCGCCCGTCGACAGCGACCGATACGGCCACCCGGTAGTACTCGCGGGCGGCCGCGGCGCCGGAGGTCTTGGGCCGCACCGAGACAGTCACCGCCCAGACGTCGAGCTGTGCCGTTCCGACGTCGCGCGTGGAGTGGACGACGATCGCGTCGGAGACCTGCCGGGGCGTGGTCGGCAGGGTCACCTGCTGGCCGACGTCGACGAATTCCTTGATCTTGTCCTGCTGTCCCGCCGTCGCCCCCAGATACGTCACCACGAACTCCTCGGCGAACGACTCCGCCAACCGCGCGTGACCGACGATCGCTACCGTCGTCTTCTCGGAGGGTTTGGGCGGCGGCGGAGTGAACCAGCCGATGATCGTGCGCCCGCCGCCGAGTACCGCCAGGACGGCCAACACCGCGATGATCGCGTTGTCGCGGCGGCGGCGAGCGGCCATCCGGCGAAGTAACTCATCGCCCGAATCTGCCGTTCTGCCAACCGCTAGCCGCACTCTCGAAATGGTAGAGAGCGCGGGGGCTTCTATTTCCCCCACTATTCCCGCCTCTGGGAAGGTAGAAAATCAGTATGCGGGTGTGCGTTTCATGCGGTCGGCCAGCCAGTGGCGCAGCTGATCGTCGTAACCGATCGGCCCGCGCAGCCGCGGCTCCACGACCTGCCGATGCTCGAGCACGGGGACGTCGTCGGCGACCCGCACCAGCTGCGCGATGGCCAGTTGGCGGCTGGAAAATCCCGGATACGGGTACAGCAGCAGGGACGTCGGCGTGTAGCCGCCGCCGTAGTTCAACGCGCGGACCGTGACTCCCGCGGTGTCGCCGGAACGCAGGCGGTCACCGATCTCCACCAGCCGATTCCGGTCGTCGGGGTGAAAGACGTCGATCGGCCGGAAAAGATAGTCCCACCGGATCCACGGCGCCGGGTCGGTGAGCCAATGCGAGATGCTGGTGTGCTCGAGCTGCACCACCGCGAGATGAGTCCCGGCCCGGCGGTGCGCTTCCCGCAGCCCCACCCGCTCGAGGGTCGACCACGACGCGGGCAGCTCCTCCGTGGACACGTCCTCGATCAGCCACCAGGCGCCGCGCGTGCGCACGTCGTCGCGGGCGCGAATCGTGATGCGCCACTGGCCCGGTCGGCCGGACCCGTGCGGGACCGCGACGTCGAACTGCAGCTTGCTGCCCAGGGCGGGCGCATAGAGCAGATCGAGAACCTCGGCATGCCGATCGAAGGCCGACATTCGATGGAACAGCTCGGCGATCGACATGCGCGGCACGTACTCCTCGGCCGCGATCCCCGACAGTTGGGTGATCCCGCTGGGCTGCTGCAGGGTCTGCGTGGACAGGTCCCAGATCGCACCGACCGCGGCGCGCGGCTCCGGGATGTGCGCCGAGGCGGGCCCCAGCCATAGCCGGACCGCGTGGACGTCGCCCGCGGGTCCGAACACCGGCTGAATTTTCAGCAGATGCGCCCCGGACCGGGTCGGTATGCGCAGGTCGACCTCTTCGGCCCGGTCCCGGGTCGCGCGCATCGCCTCGGCGATCCGCGCGGTCGACAAACTGTCGTACACCGCCGGGATCTTGCTGAGCAGTCGTTGCAGCACCCGCTGCCACCCCGCGAAGTCGCGCGGCGCCTCCCCCACCGACGCCACGGACATCGAGTCCGGCGCCAACGTTTCGATCGTCACCCACGGGATCACTGCGTCACTTCGCATCGCGCTTGCCTGTACCAGCCGTTCCTCCGGATCATGGCTCGATCGAGCCATCTCCTGACATCAGGCAATGTACCGTTGTACAACGGTTCATTCAAGCGGGATCTTTGAACACAGAGCCAATACCAATCGGTAGGACCCGCCTGAGCTGCGGGTCATTCGACGTTAACGCCCCTGTTGCCGATTTGTCCCGAATTCTGCGAACTGAACTGTCCGCCCGACACGGCAGCCGATGAGATCGATGGGCCCGCGCCCTCACTCCGCCTGTGCCGCCGTCAGCGCGAGCACACCGGCACCCGCCAGTACGCCCATGTCACCGAGTTCCGACGGAACCACGCGCAGACCGGTCAGGAAGCTCACCCGCGCATGCGTCGCGACCGCCTTGTTGAGCGGCTTCCACAGCGGCGTCCCGGCTTTCGCGAGCGTACCGCCGACGACCACGCGATCGATGTCCAGCAGCGGCGCCACCGAGGCGATCGCCCGGCCCAGTGCGGTTCCGGCCCGGCCCAGCGCCGCGGCCGCGATCTCGTCACCGGTCCCGGCGGCCTCGACCAGGTCTTCGACACCGTGGCCCGGCCAGCCCTGGCCCTGCGCCCAGCGCACCAGGGCGGCGCCGCCGGCCACCGCCTCGAGACAGCCGCGGCCGCCGCATTCGCACTGCTCGTCGAACCCGGGTACCAGCATGTGCCCGATGTGACCGGCGTTTCCGGTGCGGCCCACCACGACGAAACCGCCCACCATGACGCCCGCGCTGACCCGGTGCGAGACCGTGATCGACAGCGCGTCCATCACCTCGCTGGTCGCTCCGAAGTTGCGTTCGGCCAGACCCAGGCACACACCGTCGAGGGCCAACTGCACCGAGGCGACGGGAAAGAGCTTCTGGACCGCTTCGACGATCCCGAACCCCATGCGCCACTCCGGAATCTCGGGCGGGGCCACCACCCCGGCCGCCATATCGATCGGCCCGACCGATGCGATGCCGACGGCGGTGACCTCGTCCTCGCCGGACACTTCCAGCAGCAGATCGCGGCAGACCTCCCAGGCGGCCCCGTCCGGTACCGGATGCCTGCGGATGTCCTCCTCGCCGACGTCATCGGCCACTCGGCTCGCCGCGAACCCCGCCGGGCCGATCTCCAAAGCCAGCAACGTCATGAGTCACCCACCGCTACACCTAGGTTCCGAGTTCTCGTGCACAGTACCGGTCACTGGCCGCCGGCGGCGGCCGGGCGGAGCCGATGACCGAGCACGATACGCCGCCGCGGGGTGGGCGCGGCGGATTCGGCGCATACCGGCCTCGTACCGGTGCGGATGATGCGCAGGGGGCGTTTGTGGTCGGCGGGCGTGGCGCGGTGCCGATCGAGGTTCTCCACGATCCGGCCCGCGCTGTCGTAGGCCACCCCGGCCCAGATCATGGCCCGCGGTCCGTCGCCGCGTTCGATCAGCGTCTCCGCGAGCTGTCGGCAGCTGGTGAACAGGGGGCAGCTGTTGCAGGTTCGCACCGCGGTCCGCCAGGATTCCGGAGTTCCGACATCGAGGTCCCAGTCGTCAGGCCCGTCCGCGCACGGCGGCCGGTGCGCACCCTTGGTGGCAGCGATCGGAGGCGCAACAGGTTTGGGTGCAACGGGTTTGGGGGCCACGGTCGAGATGTGCGTCGGCGCGTATGTGCCGATGAGTAGCCGACGAGTCTGGGGAATGGTCATAGCCGTCTCCGGGGATGCCGGGGCACGCGCCGAGGGGACGCGGCCCACTGGTCGGGCGGGCATCGGGGCTGCTCAACAGTCCCCGGAAACCAGCAGCGAACTGCTGTACTCCGCACGTTAACCGACGATTCGAGCAGCAGCAAGCACTTGCGCCGCTACGCAACGGCACGTTGACCAAGTGGTGATCTAGACGTATCGTTGCTTAACGGCTCGTTTCGGCACGATACGTTTTTTACGGGGTTAGTTGTGGTTTGCTAAGAGGTATGGCTGTGCAGTCGGAGTTCACGATCGACGAACTTGCGCGGGCCGCCGACACTACGGTGCGTAGCGTCCGCGTGTACCACGAGCGTGGGTTGCTGCCGTCTCCCGATGTTCGCGGGCGGGTCGGTTACTACGGTTCGGATCATCTCAATCGGCTGCAGACGATCAGCCGCCTGCTGAGTCGCGGTATGAAGCTGAACGGCATCCGCGAACTCCTCGACGCGTGGGACCGCGGTGACGGCTTGGCCGATGTGCTCGGCGTCAGCGAACCGGTCCCCTCGGAAACGCAGACGACACCCTTTCCGGCGGTGAACGAGCCCGGTCCGGAGCAGCGGGCCCCCGAACTCCCCGAGTACATCCGGCAGGTGCTCGACACCAGCAACGATCCGCTGGATGCGTACCAGCTGACCAATCCGCGCTGCAGCGATCTGGCCACCCGCCTCGTCGAGGCAGGATTGTCCACGACCGCGTCGTTCCAGCTGGTCGAGCAGTTGCGGGGCGCTTGCGATCAGATCGCGGAATGGTATGCGTCGGAACTGTTCTACTGCCTCGCCCGGCAAGGTTACGAGGAGTCGGAGCGCACCCCCAAGGACCGCATGAAGCTCGAGTCGGATCTGGCCATCGCGCGATTGATCACCACCCGCGCCGCCTCCGAACTCCTCGACCAGGCCTTCGCCCGATACGCGGAACTACCCCCGCAGGAGACGGCGGATACGCACTGACGCCGCTACGCGGTATCGGCCCGCCGGACGGCCAGCTCGGCCGTCTGGACGGCCCGGTGCCGCAGGCGGCACAGCGTGCTGCGTTCGACGCCGGTGAAGCTGCCGGTCTCGACTTCCCGGGCGAGAGCCTCCACGCGCCGCCGCAGCCGCGTCGCGGTCTCCAGGTTCAGCGGCCGTTGCGCCGTGGCGACGGCCGATTCCAAGCGCCAGCGTAGATGTCTCATACCTTCTCCCCAGGCTGCGTGCCTCCATTTCGGGGATTGCCGGTCCGAACGCCGCCGAAACCGCGAATCGCTGTGCCCTACGTCATTTCCGGCCCGGTGGAGTTCGGAGCGACTCCCGCCAGCGCGGATATCAGAGGTCTACAGCGGCACCGGCCGGTTTGCGGTCGGCGGCGCTGTGCGCACCGCTGGGTGCGCCGCTGCGGCCGACCACGCGGCTGCCGAGGAACGCGGTATAGGCGATCAGGCCGACGACACCCAGCGTGCGGGTGCGGCGCAGCGTGATCGCGAGGCCGAGCACCAGTTCGGTGAATCCGTTGCTGTAGGTCCACTGCCGCGTCGACCGCGGGAAGGCCACGCTGGTGAGCGGATCGAAGACCTGGGGCGCGGTGAAGTGGGCGGCGCCGGTTCCGGCCAGCCCGAGACCGAACAGCCGGGCGGCGGTGCTGTCGGGGGTGCGCGCGTCGAGCACCACCGGGCGCTTCGGTGTCCTGCCCTCGACCAGCGCCTGGCTCGCCCGGCGCTTCCTCCTCCTGAGCCCCATGATCACTCCTGTCGTCGGTAGGCGGCCGCAAACTTGTCTGGGACAGTCTGTCACATTCTGCCCGGCCGATCCGTTAGGGTTGGGGCCCAACGCAAGTCCGGACGCCCGGCGCTGTGTCACCGCGGTCCGGGGAGGGGAGCAATGCGGTGCTCATTCCGCTGCACCGATCGAGCGGCGCACCGATCGACCACATCGTCATGGGGCTGGGCTGGGACCCGACGCATCCGCGGCAGCGGAAGTCCTGGTGGTGGTGGTTCGGCGGCGGCAAGCCCGAGATCGATCTGAATTCGGCGGCGCTGCTGTTCAGCGGCGACGATCTGGTCGACGTGATCTATCACGAGCGACTCGGCACCGACGACGGCTCGGTGCGCCATCACGGCGACAGCGTCACCGGCGAGGGACCCGGCGACGACGAGGTGATCAGCGTCGACTTCCCGCGGCTGCCGGAGCAGGTGAGCGCCATCGTGCTGCTGGTGACCTGCTACAGCGGCCAGACGTTCGAAGGTATCGAGCGGGCGTACTGCCGCCTGGTGGACGACGAGGCGGGCGTCGAGATCACCCGCTACCGGCTCCCCGCCGGACCGTATACCGGGCTGGTGATGGGAGTCTTGGAGCGCGGCGCCTCCGGTTGGCGGTTCCGGCAGGTCGCGGCGGGCATCTCGGCGGCCCATCCGGTCGATGCGGTGCCACTGGTCGGCAAGTATCTGCACTGACCGTTCCGCCTCGGCGGCGGCACCGTGCCGGATGCACTCGGTGACCCGCGTGGCAACGACACCCGCCCGGGCAAACCGGCAACACTCTGGTTATGACCGAGGATTCGCTGCCGAAGGCCTCCGTCGGCGCCCGCCTCCTGGACCGGATACGGACCGCCGAGCGCCAGGCGCATCCGAGTTATCTCGGCGTGGTGGTCGCGGCGATCTTCTTCGCCTGGTCGGTGTCGCCGTCGCTGCTGCCGCGGACCTGGATTTTCCAGGGTTTGGTCAGCGGGGTCACCGCGGCGATCGGCTACGGCGTGGGCGCGACGCTGGGGTGGATGTTTCGGCGCTGGGTCCGCCCGCGGCTGCCCGCGCTCCCGCGGCGCCTGACCGCGGCGGCCGAACCGTCGCAGGGCGTGCGCGACGCGATCAAGGCGACCGTGCTCCTGGCCGTCGTCGTCGGGGCGGCCGCGATCCTGGCCCGGTCCGCGCGCTGGCAGCGCGACATTCAGAGCCTGATGGGCATGGACAGGACCACCACCTCCGGATATCTGCGGACCGAACTGCTCGCCTTCGCCACCCTCGCGATCCTCGTCCTGCTGTTCCGAGCGCTGCGCTGGGCGGTGAACAAGGTCGCCGGACTGCTGAGTTCGCGGCTGCGGGTGCCGCGCGCGCTGTCGCTGGCCGGTGGCGTCGTGGTAGTCGCCGTCGCCCTCGCGCTGCTGTTCCAGGGCATCCTGGTGCGGGGCTTCTTCGATGTCGCGAACTCGGCATTCGGTCTGCGCAACGGCCGCACCTCTCCGGCGGCGGTGCCGCCGCGCCTTCCGGAGCGGTCGGGCAGCCCGATGTCGTTGGCGCCCTGGGACACTCTGGGTTCCGAAGGACGATGGTTCGTCTCCTTCGTGCCGACCGCCGGACGCATCGCGGAGGTCACCGGTAAGCCCGCCACGGAGCCGATCCGGGTGTACGCGGGACTCGAATCCGCCCCCGACCCGGCGGCCGTCGCCGACCTGGTGGTCCGAGAACTGGAGCGCACCAAGGCTTTCGAGCGCAAGGTGCTGGTGCTGGTGACGACCACCGGGACCGGCTGGGTCGATTCGACCACGGCCGAGTCGATCGAGTACATGTACGGCGGCGACACCGCCACAGCGGCCACCCAGTACTCGTATCTGCCCAGCGTGCTGTCGTTCCTGTCCGATCGGGAGAAGGCGACGCAGGCCGGTCGGCTGCTGTTCGACAAGGTGCACGCCCGCTGGTCGACGCTCCCGCCCGAGGCGCGCCCGAAGCTGCTGGTCTACGGGGAAAGCCTGGGCTCACAGGGATCCGAGGCCGCGTTCACGGGCCTGGGCGATATCCGCGCGAAGGCCGACGGGGTGCTGTGGGTGGGCCCGCCGAATTCCAATCGCATCTGGGCCGAGGTGGAACGGCGCCGCGATCCGGGCACCCCGGAGATCCTTCCCGTCTACGCAGACGGACTGGTGGTGCGCTTCGCCGCCGCGGCAGATGAGCTGAATCAGCCTCCGGGGCAATGGCTTTCACCGCGCGTGGCGTACCTCCAGCACGCCTCCGACCCCATCGTGTGGTGGTCGCCGGATCTGCTGTTCGAACGCCCGGACTGGCTCGCCGAGCCGCGCGGACCCGACGTGTCGCGCTCGGTGCGCTGGTGGCCCATTGTCACCTTCTGGCAGATCAGCGCGGATCTCGCACTCGCCCAGAAGGTCCCGTCGGGCCACGGCCACCGCTACGGCACGTTGGTCCTGGACGGCTGGGCCGCCGTGACCGAGCCCCCGGACTGGAACCCCGAACTCTCCCAACGCATCCGCCAGGCCCTGGACGAGGACTGGGACCGCGAGATACAGGAGAAATAAGTCCCGGCCTACCCCTCTCGAGGCCGGGCGCCGGGCCTGTCGATCAGCCCGCGAGCGGGCGGGCCGCGCGGAGGCTGTACAGTTCGCGGGCCTTCGCGGGGGTGATGGTTTCGGGGGTGGTCGGCGGTTCCATCCGCACGTGCTGCGCGAGGATCCGCCCGGCCATGGGCGCGATGAACGGCGCGGCCTTGATGAGCCCGAACTTGTCGAATCGGGTGAACATCCACACCAGGACCTTGGCGGGGAGCTTGATGCCGAGGTCCACGATGCCCGGACGATCGAAACCGCCGAGGCGGCGCATCCACTTCGGCAGCGTCGCGACCGACGCGAGCGAAAGCAACCGGCTGCCGAGGGCATAGGAGAGCCCGGCGCCATTGCGGGGCGAGGTCCACAGCAGGTGGTGCATGCCCTCCTCGGCTCGTTCGGAGCTGCACAGTTGCGGGCGGACGCGTTCGAAGTAGGCGCGGACCTCGTCCCGGGAGCGGGGGACGTCCTGTGGCTTGCAGGTCTGCAGTTCGGCCGCGATCGCGCACTCCTGCCAGTACCGCGCCTCCTCCTCGGGGCCCAGCGGTCCGGGACCGAACATCTCGTAGGCCTTCAGGACCGAATGCCAGCCGGTGATGTGGATCCACAGCTGGGTCTCGGGGCTGTTGGCGCTGTAGCGCTTGCCGCTGATCGGCTCGATGCCCGTCATCGCGGCGTGCACCCGCATCAGATGCTCCGAGGCCTGGATCGCGGTGCGGCCGTCGCCGATCGCCACGATCAGGAAGTAGGAGAAGGTGTTGTCCAGGCGGCTGCGCGGGTCGCTGTAGATCCCGCGCGCGTCGGCGACGGCCGCGGTCAGGAACGGGTCGAAGTGCTCGAGGACGACCGCGCGCTGAAAGCCGATCACCGCCGTCGGGGCGGTCCAGATCTTCCAGCTGGGCGAATCCGGGCCGAAGAACCCGTAGTCGTCCCGGCGAAGGGTGGTCGGATCGAAGCCCATCAGCTACTCCTCTGTGCGCTGCCGCGGCGAATACAACGCCACCGTAGCAATTGTGGGCGGCGAATACAACGGACGCGTAATATTCGGGCCGGGACCGCGTGCGGCCCGCGGTGCGAGTGCTGACACGATGGGCCGTAGGAGGTGAGGTGGTGACGAAATCCCGCGGCGCGGCCGGTCGGCCGCGGCGCCGCTACGCGCCGCGCCTGCCCCGTGAGCAGCGCCGCGCGCAACTGCTCGACGCCGCCTTCGCCGTGCTGAGCCGCGTGGAGCTGCACGAGCTCAGCATGGAGGCCGTCGCGGACGCGGCCGGGGTGGGAAAACCCGTGCTCTACACCGTGTTCAAGACGCGGGCGGAGCTGGTGGAGGCGCTGCTCGAGCGCGAACGCGAGCGCGGCCTGGACCAGGTGGCGAGCACGCTGCCCACCGACCTCATCGGCGCCGACCCGGTGACCGCGGCATCGGCGACGATCGAGGCCTTCGTCGGTGTGGCACTGGAGAATCCGACCCGCTGGCGGCTGATCCTCGCCACCCCCGGCAGCGCTCCGGACGAATACCGCGCGGCACTGCGGAGTTCGCGCACCGGAATCTTCGATCAGGCCGAGGCACTGGTCCGCATGGGCACCGCCCTCGATTCCCGTTGGGCCACAGTCGATTCCGCGCTACTCACGAATTCCCTGCTGAGCATCGCCGAAATGCTCGGCAGGCTGGCGGTCAGCGAACCGGACGCCTATCCCAGGGAGCGCCTCGAAGACTTCGTGCGCTCCATCGTCGGTCTCCTGGTCGGCGCCCCCGCGGCCGACCGGAAGTAGGGCGATGAGTACCGCTCGGCGTCAGCTCAGTTGTGCCGCACCGAAAGACACGTGGAAGCGCTGGCACCACGGTGTCTCGACCAACTCAACCACTTCCGCGGCCTGATCGAGCCCGATCCGTGCCGGTCGTCACCGATTCGTCGGACTTCGAGACAGCCGTCCGGGCTCGGCGACCGAGACGGCTACCATGCGCCGCATGGCCATCAAACTCGAGAACGTCGCCATCGCCGTTCGCGACCTCGAAGCAACAATCGCCTTCTTCACCGATCTCGGTCTCACGGTGCTCGGCCGCGACACGGTCAGCGGTGAGTGGACCGACACCGCCGTCGGCCTCGACGGCAACCACGCCAAGATCGCCATGCTGCAGACACCGGACGGTCTCGGCCGCCTCGAACTCTTCGAGTACATCCACCCCCAGGCGATCGAGACCGAGCCCACCCGCCCCAACGAGATCGGCATGCACCGCGTCGCCTTCTCGGTCGACGATATCGACGCGGCCCTCGAGACGGCCGCGAAGCACGGCTGCTACCCACTGCGCGGCGTCGCGACCTATCAGGACATCTACAAACTCACCTACGTCCGCGGCCCCAGCGGCATCATCGTCATGCTCGCCCAGCAACTCCAGCAGTGACGCCCCCGCTACTCCTTTCCGCCATCCCTGGCCACCTCGGATTCTGTCGCGCATTGACATGTGACCTTTTGGTCACATATTGTCGGGACGTGGCAGACGACGACCTCGCGTTCAAGGCACTCGCCGACCCGAGTCGCCGGTTCCTGCTCGATCTCCTGTTCGCCCGCGACGGTCGCACGCTGGGGGAACTGGAGTCCGAGCTGGAAATGACCCGTTTCGGTGTCGCGAAGCATCTGCGGGTGCTGGAGGACGCGGGGCTGGTGGTCACGCGCCGCTCGGGCCGGGAGAAATTGCACTTCCTCAATCCGGTGCCGATCCGTCTGATCCACGACCGATGGATCGGCAAATACACCGAGCGGGCGGCCGCCGCGCTCGTCGACCTCAAATTCGAACTGGAGCAGCAAGCCATGGCATCGACACCCGACACCACCACCCGCACCGTCCAGGTCTACCGCGTGTACATCAAGGCGGCCCCGCAGGCGATCTGGGACGCCATCACCCAGCCGGAGTGGACCGTGAAGTTCGGCTACCAGGCACCGGTCGAGTACGACCTGCGTCCGGGCGGCACGTTCCGCGGACTGGCCAGCGACGCGATGAAGGAGCACGGCGCCCCGGACGTGGTGATCGACGGCGAGGTCCTCGAGGCCGATCCGCCGCGCCGGCTCGTACAGACCTGGCGCGCACTGTTTCTCGACGAGGACTTCACCCGGCTCACCTACGAGATCGAGGACGAGGGCACGGGCGTCTCGGTCCTCACCGTCACTCACGACGTAACCGGCGCACCGCAGACCGCCGCCCAGACCGGCGGCAAGCTGCCCAATGCGGGCGGCGGCTGGAATCAGACGCTCAGCGATCTGAAGACGCTGCTGGAGACCGGAAAAGCCCTGTACGCCTGACTATTTCACGTTCGCCTCGCACCCGCCGGGCGGGTGCGAGCACCCCTTCCCGACAAATCCACCCTCGGAGCACCATCATGTCCACTGTCACATCCACCGGCCCCCTGAACACACCCGCCGAATCACGCACCACCCGTACACTTCTCGCCTGCGGTATCGCGGCGGGCCCGTTGTTCGTCGTCCTGATCGTCGCACAAGCGTTGACCCGCAACGGTTTCGACGCCGCCCGACACCCATTGAGCATGCTGAGCCTCGGCGGGCACGGCTGGATCCAAATCGGGAACTTCGTGGTCTGCGGCGCGCTGGTGCTGGCCTCAGCCGTCGGCCTGCGCCGCGCGCTGGACCGCACGCGCTCCGCGACCTGGGCGAGCGCGCTCGTCGGCGTGTACGGCGCGTGCCTGGTGTGGGCGGGCGTACTTCCCACCGATCCCGCCGACGGCTTCCCGCTCGGCACCCCGGACGGCCCTCCCGCCGAGGTCAGCTGGCACAGCATGCTGCACAACGTCGCACCCGTCGGCACCGGTCTCGCGGTCAGCGCGGCGTGTGCGATATTCGCCTATCGGTATGCCCGTGCGGGACGCCGGGGGTGGGCGACCTATTGCGCCCTCGCACCGATCCTCTACCTCACACTCGCGTTCGCCGCCTTCCCCCTGCACGACTACCGCGTGATGCTCGTGGGCGGCGCCGCGGTATGGACCTGCGCCTCGGCCTGCGCGCTGAAAACGCTGACCGAGATGCCCTGAACCGGCCTCCCGCCGATTCCGCCGTTCCCCCTCCGGCGCACCGCGAATCCTGGTGACATGGGGGCGATCATCCGTCGTCAGGAGGCAGTCGTGTTGTCGCTACAGGAGATTTCGGACCGGCTGGAGATCGAGGACCTCATGGTCCGCTACTCGCACGCCGTCGACACGGGGCGATGGGACGAGCTCGACGAGATCTTCACCCCCGACGCATTCATCGACTACACCGCCATGGGCGGACCGAAGGGCGGCCTGGAGGAGATCAAGCAGTTCCTCGCCCAGGTGATGCCGAATTTCCTCGCCTTCCAGCACCTCATCAGCAACTCCTCGATCACGGTCGAGGGCGACACCGCCGCGGGCCGCACCATGTGCCACAACCCGATGCTCACCCCCGACGGCGACGGCGGGCAGCGCCTGATGCTCTGCGGCCTCTGGTATCTCGATACCTTCGCCCGCATCGATGGGTCCTGGCGCATCGCCCGGCGCGAGGAGGAGAAGAGTTACATGTTCGTCGCTCCGTCGGCGGGATGAGCCCGACTGCGCGGAAACCCGCCCGGGAGCACGGCATTCGATGCGACACTGAAGAGGGAATCCGACATTGCGGGCAGGCCCGCCGACGGAGGTGTCATGAAGGTCGGCGACCGGGTCAGATTGACCAAGAACCACGACATCGCCCCCCTCGCCGCGATCGCCGCCGGGACGGTCGGCGAGATCGTCGGCGTGCGCAACGAGCTCGCCCCGGCCTGACCGTCCGGAATCAGCGGCGGCCGGAGGCGTTGACACCGGTATGACGTCGTTGCACTCGGTCCGGTTCTCGATCTTGGACCGCTCCCGTGTCCGGCAGGGGCAGAGCCACCCGGCGGCGCTGCGGGACACCGTCGAATTCGGACAGCTGGCCGAGCGGTGGGGCTATCACCGGTTCTGGGTGTCGGAACATCACAGCGTGCCGGGCGTGGCCGGGTCCGCGCCGACCGTGCTGGCCGCGGCCGTCGCCGCCGCGACCGACCGGATCCGGGTGGGGACCGGCGGGGTGATGCTGCCCAACCACCAGCCGCTGGTCGTCGCCGAGCAGTTCGGGGTGCTGGAGTCGCTGTATCCCGGGCGGATCGATATGGGGCTGGGCCGGTCGGTCGGATTCACCGGCGGGGTGCGCCGCGCCCTCGGCCACGACAAGGGCGATGCCGAGGATTTCGACGCCCAGCTCACCGAGCTGCTGGACTACTTCGCCACAGGCCGCGACGGCGTGCATGCCTGGCCCGCCGAGGGGCTGCGGGTCCCGGCCTATCTGCTGGCCATCGGCTCGGGCGCGGATCGGGCGGCGCGCTTCGGCCTGCCCCTGGTGATCGCCGCCGCGCACGGCGAGGAGGCGATGGTGCGCTCCATCGAGCAGTACCGCAACGACTTCCGGCCCACGGCGTGGGGTGCGGCGCCCTATGTGATCGTCTCCGGATCGGTCGTCGTCGCCGATACCGCCGAGCAGGCGCGGCGGCTGCTGATGCCCGAGGCGTGGTCGGCCGCGTATTCGCGCACCCGCGGCGAGTTTCCGGTGCTGGCGCCGCCCGACAGCATCGATCCCGAGGCGATGACCGAGCGGGAGCGGCGCCTCTTCGACGACTCGATGCGCGGGCACCTGGCCGGTACCGACGACACCGTCGCCGACGGGCTGGAGCGGCTGATCGATCGCACCGGCGCGGACGAGATCCTGGTGCACACCAGCACCTTCGACCGCGCGGCCCGGATGGAGTCGCACCGGCGGCTGGCGCGGTTGGTCGGGCTCGGGAGGGCGGACCGGCCCGCCGAAGCGACAGACTCTGTGCCCCGGTAGGGCACAGAGCCTTCGGTCGCCTCAAGGGCACGAACTAGCGCAGGCCAACAGGAGCCCGGCACCGGTCCGAGCGGGAATCTTACTTCGATACGACAGTTTCCTCGGTAATTCGAGCGTGCGAGTTGCCGCCGAATCCGACGTGCGCCTCGCTCCGCATCCGCTCGACCATGTGCGGGTAGTGCAGCTCGAACGCCGGACGCTCCGACCGGATCCGCGGCAGCTCGTAGAAGTTGTGCCGCGGCGGCGGGCAACTGGTCGCCCACTCCAGCGAGTTGCCATACCCCCACGGATCGTCCACCGTCACCACCTCGCCGTACCGGTAGCTCTTGAAGACGTTCCACACGAACGGCAGCACCGAACCGCCCAGGATGAAGGCGCCGATCGTGGAGATGGTGTTCAGCAGCGTGAACCCGTCGGTCTCCAGGTAGTCGGCGTAGCGGCGCGGCATACCTTCGGCACCCACCCAGTGCTGCACCAGGAACGTGGTGTGAAAACCGATGAATGTGGTCCAGAAGTGCCATTTTCCGAGACGCTCGTCGAGCATCCGGCCGGTCATCTTGGGGAACCAGAAGTAGATTCCCGCGTAGGTCGCGAAGGCGATGGTGCCGAAGAGCACGTAGTGGAAGTGCGCGACGACGAAATAGGAGTCGGATACGTGGAAGTCCAGCGGCGGGCTGGCCAGGATGACACCCGACAGACCACCGAACAGGAACGTGACGATGAAGCCCACCGAGAACAACATCGGTGACTCGAACGTCAACTGCCCCTTCCACATCGTGCCGATCCAGTTGAAGAACTTCACGCCCGTGGGGACCGCGATCAGGAACGTCATGAACGAGAAGAACGGCAGCAGCACCGCACCGGTCGCGTACATGTGATGCGCCCACACCGCGATCGACAAGGCGGCGATCGCGAAGGTCGCGTACACCAGCGCGGTATAGCCGAAGATCGGCTTGCGGCTGAACACCGGGAAGATCTCCGACACGATACCGAAGAACGGCAGCGCGATGATGTACACCTCGGGATGACCGAAATACCAGAACAGATGCTGATAGAGCAGGGTGCCGCCATTGGCGGCGTCATAGACGTGCCCGCCCAGGTGCCGGTCGTAGAACAGTCCCATCAGCGCGGCGGTCAGCACCGGGAAGGCGACCAGGATCAACACGCTGGTCACCACGATGGTCCAGGTGAAGATCGGCAGCCGGAACGGCGTCATGCCCGGGCAGCGCAGGCAGACCACCGTCGTGATCATGTTGACGCCGCCGAGGATGGTGCCAAGGCCGGAGACGGCCAGGCCCATGATCCACAGGTCGGCGCCGACGCCCGGTGCGTGCACCATATCGTTCAGCGGGGAGTACGCGGTCCAGCCGAAATCGGCGGCACCGCCCGGGGTGATGAAGCCCGCCGTGGCCATGGTCGCGCCGAACAGATACAGCCAGTAGCTGAACGCGTTCAGGCGCGGGAAGGCGACGTCGGGCGCGCCGATCTGCAGCGGCAGCACGATATTCGCGAACGCGAACACGATCGCGGTGGCGTAGAACAGCAGCATGATCGTGCCGTGCATGGTGAACAGCTGGTTGAACTGCTCCGTCGACAGGAATTGTAGGCCGGGCCGCGCCAGCTCGCCGCGCATCAACAACGCCATCAGGCCGCCGATGAGGAAGAACGACATGGCGGTGAACAGATACATCTGGCCGAGCATCTTGGGGTCGGTGGTCGTCAGGGCCAGATACAGAAACGACCCTTTCGACCGACCCCGCGGCGGAAAGGGCCGCACGGCCACGAGCTCGCGCTCCGGCTTCGGAGATACAGCGGTCAACACATCCTCCTAGGTCGTTCCGCAGCGACCGTGTGCTGACGGAACCGGAACATGAAACCCACGAATGACGCGCACGACGAACGCAAGCAGCATACTTACAGCTACTGGCACGTGCGTCGGGAACACTCCGAGTCCACCGAGCTCGATCCCGCGACCATGGCGCCACTCCACCCCTGCAACCCACGCTCACGTACCGCCGCTGACCAGTCGATTCGCGGTGACTGACGGCGATCGACTATTCTTCCTTCGTCGCCGAGTGCGACATGCGGATGTAGCGCAGCTGGTAGCGCATCACCTTGCCAAGGTGAGGGTCGCGGGTTCGAATCCCGTCATCCGCTCTCCGACCGGGCCCTCCCCCACCTGCGGATCAGTCGCCGACGCGGTGGTCGTCCACCTCTTCCCCGGCCATCGCGCCGGTCATGATCGCTACGGCGTCGGACATCGTGAACTCGTGCGGGCGGATCACCGCTACCCGGCGGCCGAGGCGCTGGATGTGGACGCGGTCGGCGATATCGAAGACGTTGGGCATGTTGTGGCTGATGACGATTACCGCGAGGCCGCGATCGCGGACCCCGCGGATGAGGTCCAGCACCATGCCGGTCTCCTTGACGCCCAGGGCCGCGGTCGGCTCGTCCATGATCACCACGTGCCGGGCGAAGGCCGCACTGCGCGCCACGGCCACGCCTTGGCGCTGGCCGCCCGACAGCGTTTCGACGGTCTGCTTCATCGACCGGATGCCGATCTTCAGATTCGCCATGTGCTGCTGGGATTCTCGCAGCATCCGGTCCTTGTCGACCATCCGGAACACCGAGCCGAGCACGCCGCGGCGGCGCACCTCCCGGCCCAGGAACAGGTTGTCGGCGATATCGAGGGCCGGGGCGACGGCCAGGTCCTGATACACGGTCTCGATGCCCGCGCGGCGCGCGTCGATCGGGCGGCGGAAGCGCACCCGCGTGCCGTCGAGGTAGATCTCGCCCTCGTCCGGGACCAGCGCGCCCGACAGCGCCTTGATCAGCGTGGACTTCCCCGCGCCGTTATCGCCGATCACCGCCAGGATCTCGTTGGGGTACAGGTCGAAATCGGCGCCGTCCAGCGCGGTGACGTGGCCGTACCGCTTCACCAGGCCCGTGGCCCGCAGCACCGGCTCGGTCATCGCTGCCTCCCGCGATTGAACTGGTCGATGGCCACCGCCGCGATCACCAGCACGCCGGTGATCAGGGTCTGATAGATCGACGCGACACCCATGAGCTGCAAGCCGTTTCGGATGATGCCGACGATCATGGCGCCCAGCAGCGTGCCGATCACGCTGCCGCGCCCACCGAACAGGCTGGTGCCGCCCAGCACCACCGCGGTGATCGAGTCGAGATTATCGGTCTGCCCGGTATTCGGGTCGCCGACGCCGGTGCGCGCCACCAGCAGCAGCGCCGCCAGCCCGTAGATGAGGCCCGCCGCCGTGTAGACGCCGAGAAGCACACGGCGAGTGTCGATTCCGGTCAGCCGCGCGGCCTCCGGATTGTTGCCGACGGCGTAGACGTGCCGCCCCGACGCGGTCTGGCGCAGCACGTACCAGGCGACCGCGAACAGGATCAGCATCGCCACCGACCCGTAGGTGATGTCGGTATCGCCCACGGGGAAGGTCTTACCCAGATAGGTCAGGGCGTCCGGCAGCCCGGAGATCGTCTGCTCCTGCGAGTAGATGTGGGTGAGCGCGAACGCGATACCGTACATCCCGAGGGTGACGATGAACGGCGGCAGCCGCAGGAAACTCACCAAAGAGCCGTTCAGCAAGCCGAATCCGGCCGTCAGGGCCAGTCCGAGCGCGATCGCCAGCAGGGGCGGCATGCCGGAATCCACGGCCAGCTTCGTGATCACGATATTGCCCAGCGCCATCACCGCGCCGTTGGACAGATCGATTCCGGCGGTGAGGATGATCAGCGTCTGGCCGATCGCCAGCGTGCCGACCACCATCACCTGCTGCACGATCAGCGAGAAGTTCCCGCCGGTGAGGAAGCGGTCGGACTGCGAGGCGAAGAACACGACCGCGATGACGATCGCCGCGATCGGCCCGAAGCTGGGCAGGGATATGAGCCGCGTGAGTGCCGATATCGACTGTGCAGAAGGCGTTTTCGAGGCCGTGGTCGTCATGCGATCTCACCCCCAGCAGTTGTCCAGCCCGTACTGCACGTCCTTGGAGTCCACTCCCGCTTGCGGTTTCGCGGTCACCAGGTTGACGCCCGTGTCCGTATACCCCTCGGACTTCCTGCCGTTCTTGGCGTGGTCGACCACCGCCTTCACGCCCTCGCTGGCCATCTTCAGCGG
Source organism: Nocardia thraciensis (assembly GCF_054782435.1). Lineage (NCBI taxonomy): Bacteria > Bacillati > Actinomycetota > Actinomycetes > Mycobacteriales > Nocardiaceae > Nocardia > Nocardia thraciensis. The sequence continues at coordinate 128,953 of NZ_BAAGSM010000027.1, read as the reverse complement.
GTACTGCTGGGAGGTGGCCGCGATCTTGCCGTCCTTGACCGCCTGCACCCCGCCGCAGCCGCCGTCGACGGACACGATCAGCGCGTTGTTCTCCTTGCCCGCCGTCTTCAGCGCGGTGTAGGCGCCCAGCGCGGACGGCTCGTTGATGGTGTAGACGACATTGATGTCCGGATCCTTCTGCAGGCAGGTCTCCATCGCCGTCTGCGCCTTGGACTGATCGCCCTGGGCCGGCTGGGCGCACACCACGTTCGGGGCGCTCACGTCCTGGCGCATCTCCTCGGTGGCCTGCGCCGCGCCGAAACCGGACAGAAACCCGTTGTGCCGCAACACACCTACGGTGACGCCCGGATTCAGATCGATCATCGCGATCTTGGCGGGCCGGTCACCCTGGACCGCCTTGGCGTACTTGCCGATCAGTTGCCCGGCGGTGAAGTTGTTGGTGGCGAACAGGGCATCGACCGCGCTCTGCGGATCGGTCGGGGTATCCAGCGCGATCACCTGGACATCCTTCGCGCGGGCCTTCTCGATGGCCGGGACGATCGCCTTCGTATCGCTGGCGGCGATGAGAATGCCCTTCGCCCCGGCGGCGACCATGTTCTCGATCGCGGTCACCTGGCTGGCATTGTCACCGTCGAATTTGCCTGCGGCCGTGAGCAACTTGACCCCGGCCGCATCGGCCTCCTGCTGTGCGCCCTCCTTCATCTTGACGAAGAACGGGTTGGTGTCGGTCTTGGTGATCAGCCCGACCGTGATCTTCCCGTCGCCGGAACCGTTGCCGCACGCGGTGGCGGCGCAGGCGAGGGATGCGGCGGACAGCGCGGCGAAGGCGATACGGACGGCACGTGAGGTCATCGATGTGCTCCTGCGGTACTACGTATGACAACGTTGTCATGACGATAGAGCGTGATCCAGCTCACGTCCAGAGAATCATTCTAAGATGTTCCGCGAGAAGGCGTTTGTGGGGCGTGAGGCGAAAATGGTTGCGATGTCAGCGTTGTCAGATCCGGGCGCGCCACGCCGCGTCGCCACCATGCGCGAGGTCGCCGCGCTCGCCGGGGTGAGCATCAAGACAGTGTCGCGGGTGGTGCGTGGCGAGGGTGGGGTTTCGCCGGAATTGACCGCCCGGGTCGCCGACGCCGCGGCCATGCTCGACTACCGGCACAATCTGGCCGCCAGCACACTGCGCGGGCACGGGCAGAAAACGGCCGCGATCGGGCTGCTGCTGATGGATGTCGCCAACCCGTACGCCTCGGCCCTGCATCGCGCGGTCGAGGATTTCGCCCACGGCCGTGGCACTCTCGTGTTCGCGGTGAGCACCGACGAGGACCCGGTCCGGCAGCGCGAGGTGCTCGACGCGCTGCTGTCGCGCCGGGTCGACGGGCTGATCGTGATGCCGGTCGGCACCGACCACGGCCTGCTGCTGCGCGAGCGGCAGCGCGGGACACCCATCGTGTTCGTCGACCGCGGCCCGGCCGCCGCCGAAATCGACAGCGTCACCGCCGACAATCGCGACGGTGCCCGCCGCGCCGTCGAGCACCTCGCCGCCCACGGCCATCGGCGCATCGCCTATCTCGGTGATCTGCAGACGATCTGGACGGCGGCCGAACGCTACGCGGGTTACGTCGAGGGCCTGGCGCGCACCGGCGTCACCCTCGATCCCGCGCTGGTCCGCACCGACCTGCACTCCCCCGCGGCCGCCGCGGCCGCCGCCGATGCGCTGCTGTCGGGTCCCGGGCGCCCCACCGCGCTGTTCAGCGCCCAGAACATGATCACCCTCGGCGCGTTGCGCGCCATTCAGAAACGCGGCCTGCACAACGAGATCGCGCTCATCGGGTTCGATGATCTTCCCCTCGCGGAGTTGCTGCACCCCGCCCTCACCGCCGTCGCCCAGGACCCGGCCGCCATCGGCCGCACGGCGGCGGAAATCTTGTTCAGCCGCCTCGACGGCGACGACTCCCGGCTACGGCACGAGGTGATCCCCACGCGCCTGCTGGTGCGCGGCTCCGGCGAAATCGCCTGCCGACCGCTGAGCCCGTAACGATCTCACCCGCCACCAAGGGTGGAGATTGTCCACACCCTGGGGTGGGCGTCCGCAGCACTGGGGGCGCTGTCGGCGGGGGTCCGCAGCGGCGACAGTGAATGTGTCCCGAACACAGCGAGACCCAAGGGGTTGGCACCATGCGGAACCACAGCGCACCGGCGACCGTCGCCGTCACGACCGACGACTGCGAACTGACCTGGGCGGAGTTGGACCGCTGGTCGAACCGGCTGGCGCGGATGCTGATGCAGCACGGCGCCGGGACCGGCAGCCGCGTCGCGATCGCCGTCACCGCTCCGATGGAGGCCGCCGTCACCCGCGCGGCGATCGCCAAGGTGGGCGCGGTCCCCGTCGAGGACGAAATGCTCTATATCCAAGCCGATCTGGGGGTCACGATCAGGGCGGAGCGCGACGGCCTGAACGACTCGATCGGCTGGCTGGTGCTCGACGACCGCACGACGCTGGTGGGATACCTCACCGGTTCGGACGCACCGCTCGCGAACGCCGCATGCCCGTCGGCGAAACAGGCCGCCTGACACCGATACGACACGCCGCCGGACACTGAAATCCCCAGGAATGCCCATGCCTCAGCGCTCGGAACCGGCGCCCACCGTCTCGCGCCCGCCCACCGGAGCCTTCGCCCTGTCGGCCGCTCAGCGCGGCATCTGGTTCGCCCAGCACTTCGCCGGTGACACGCCGATCTCCATCGCCCAGTTCGTCGAATTCTCGGGTGCGGTCGATGTCGACGCGCTCGCCGCGGCGGCCCGACAGGCCGGGCGCGAGTTCGGCACCGGATATCTGCGGCTGATCGAGATGGACGGTCAGCCATACCAGTTGGTCGATACCGAACTCGACGATCACATCGAGACCATCGATCTGCGCGGGGAACCCGACCCCGAGGCGGCGGCGCGAGCCTGGATGCGCGCGGAGTATTCCGCGCCGTTGAACCTGCTGACCGATCGGCTCGTCCAGGTCGCCATGCTGCGGATCGGGGCGGACCGCTGGTTCTGGTACTCCCGGTTGCACCACATCGTGCTGGACGGCGTCGGCGCGCTGACCATGATGCAGCGCACGGCCGAGATCTACGACCACTCGGTGCGGGGCCGCGAAGTCCCCGCGGGGCGGGCGGAGCATCTGCGCCGGATCGTGGAAGACGATCTGTCCTACCGGGATTCGGATCGCCTGCGGACCGACCGGGAGTACTGGCGCGAGCACCTGAACGGAATGGCGCAGCCGGTCACCCTGGCCGGGCGCGAGGCGGGCGTCGACGCACAGCCGAATCTGGTCAGCGGCGAATTGCCCACCGCGACAGCGCAATTGCTCGAGGTCGTCGCCGAGCGGCAGCAGTCGAGCGCGGCGCCGATCATCGTCGCCGCCTTCGGCGCGTACCTCGGCGCCATGACCGGTGCGCCGGAAGTCGTACTCGGCCTGCCGGTCTCGGGCCGCACCACGGCGACGCTGCGGCGCTCGGGCGGCATGGTCGCCAACGTGGTGCCGCTGCGGCTGCGCCTGGATCCCACGCAGACGGTGGGCGATCTGATCCGTGCCACTCAGGCCGAACTCACCGGGGCGCTGCGCCGCCAACGGTACCGGCAGGAGGACATCATCAGGGATCTCGGCTGGGCGATGGACGAGGTCACCTCGTTCGGGCCGACGGTCAATCTGATGATGGTGGACAGCCGGATTCGGCTCGGCGAGGTCACCGGGCGGCTGCACGTGCTGACCTCCGGCCTGATCGACGATCTGTTCGTCAACGTGTACCCGGGTGTCGGCGGGGAGTCCACCCATATCGACTTCCAGGCCAACCCGAAGCTCTACGACGAGCGCGAACTGGGCACGCAGCACGATCGCTTCCTCACATTCCTGTCGCGGTTCCTCACTGCCGGAGCGGATTCCGCGCTGGCGTCGGTCCCTGTGACCTCGGCGGCCGAGCGGGCCGAGCTGGTTCCCGCGCGCGGTTCGGCCGATGCGGCGCCGTGCACGCTGCCCGACATCCTGACGGTCGCGGCGCGGCCGCGGGCCGACGCGATCGCGGTGCGGGCCGAGGACGGTGTGCTGTCCTACCGACAGCTCGACGAGCACGCCGCGCGGCTGGCGCGGTTGCTCATCGCCGCCGGTGCGGGACCCGAACGCGCGGTGGCGATCTCCGTTCCGCGGTCGCTGCGGTCGGTGCTGGCGATGTGGGCCGTGGCGCAGACCGGCGCGGCCTTCGTCCCGATCGATCCCACCTACCCGGCCGATCGGATCGAGTACATGGTCGCCGACAGCGGCGCGGTCATCGGGGTGACCGTGGCGGCGGCGCGAGCGGCGCTTCCGGACCGGATCCGCTGGCTGGTACTCGACGATCCGGATACCGATTCCGCGGTGGCCGAGCAGGTTTCGGCGCCGATCACCGATGCCGACCGGCACGCGGCGGTCCACCCCGACCAGCTCGCCTATCTCATCTACACCTCGGGCTCGACCGGTCTGCCCAAGGGCGTACCGGTTTCGCATCGCGGCCTCGCGAATCTGGCAGCGGGCTCCGGCGCCGCGTTCGGTGTCGGCGCGGATTCGGTGGTGGCGCACGCGGTGTCGCCGAGCTTCGACATCTCGGTGGAGGAGCTGCTGGTGGGCTTCGCGGCGGGCGCGACGGTCGCGGTGGTGCCGCCGCGGGCCTATGCCGGGCAGGAGCTGGCGGACGTGCTGCGCGCGCATCGCGTCACACATCTGAATGTCACTCCGGCCGTGGTGGGTTCGCTGGACCCGGCGGCGCTGCCCGAACTGCGGACCGTCGTCGTGGGCGGTGACGCATGCCCGCCCGAACTGGTCTCGACCTGGTCCGGCCGCACCCTGCTGAACGGGTACGGGCCGACGGAGACGACGGTGACGGCCACGGTGAGCGGGCCGATGGCGCCCGGTGCGCCGGTCACCATCGGCGGCCCCGCGCGCGGTGTGACCGCCCTCGTGCTCGACCCCTGGCTGCGGCCGGTTCCCCCCGGGGTGACCGGCGAGCTGTATCTCGGCGGCGCGGGCCTGGCGCGCGGCTATCACCGCCGCACCGGCATGACCGCGACCAGCTTTGTGGCACACCCGTATACGCCCGGCGAACGCATGTACCGCACCGGCGATCTGGTGCGCTGGCGTCGCCGCGACGGGCGCCCGGAGTTGGAGTACGCCGGTCGCGGTGACGCGCAGGTGAAGGTGCGCGGGTACCGCATCGAACTCGGCGAGATCGACGCGGTGCTGCAAGGGCTGCCGGAGCTCGACTTCGCGGTCACGATCGGCGCCGAAACCGGTTCGGGCGCTACCGCTCTCGTGTCCTACGTAGTCGGCAAGCCCGGGGCGGACCCGGATCCCGAGCAGCTGAAGAACGCTGCCGCGCAGACCCTTCCGGCGTATATGGTGCCCGCGCTGGTCATGGTGCTGGACCGCGTCCCGCTGACGCCCGTCGGCAAGCTGGATCGCCGCGCGCTGCCGCCGCCGGACTTCCGGGCCCGCGCGAGCACCGGGCGCGCGCCCTCGACACCGCGCGAGCGGGCCCTGGCGGCGCTGTTCGCTGAGGTCCTGGGCCTGGACGCGGTGGGCGCCGACGACAGCTTCTTCACGCTCGGCGGCGACAGCATCGTCGCCATCCGGCTGGTGTCGCGAGCCCGGGCGGCGGGGCTGAGCTTCAGCGCACGGGATGTGTTCGAGCGCCGGACGGTGGCCGGGCTGGCGGCCGTCGCCTCCGACGCGGCCGCCACGGCCGTACCCGAACTGCCCGGCGGCGGGGTGGGCGCCGTCGAACTCACGCCGATCGTCCACGCCATGCTCGAAACCGGCGACGCCTGGGGACGTTTCGCGCAGGCCGTGCTGATCGGGCTGCCCGGAGATATCGACCGGTCACGGCTCACTGCGGCGGTACAGGCGCTCATAGACCATCACGACATGCTCCGCAGCTCGCTGCGGCGCACCGGCGACGGCTGGGAATGGGCTGTGGGCGAGCGTGGTTCGGTGCGTGCGGCCGACGTCGTGAGCAGCGTGCCGGTCGACAGCGACAGCGTGGATTCGGCAATCGACAGCGAACTGTGCAGGGCCGCGGACTCTCTCGACCCTGAGTCGGGTGCGGTCTTCCGCGTCGCCCTGCTCGAATCCCCCGGCACCGATCCGATGCTCTGGTTGGTGCTGCATCACCTCGTCGTCGACGGGATCTCATGGCGCATTCTGCTGCCCGACCTCGCCACCGCCTACTCCGGCGGCGCGCTGGAACCGGTGGGCACCTCCTACCGGCGCTGGGCAGACGGTCAGCGCGAGCAAGCCCTGCGGCGCGTCGACGAGCTGCCGCTGTGGCGCGACCTGCTCGCCACCGACGATCCGCCGCTCGGAGCGCGCGCGTTCGACCCGGCCGTCGATATCGTGGCCACCGAGGCCCGGCTGCGGACCACCGTCGACGCCGATCTCGCGACCGCGGCGCTGGAAACGATTCCGGACCGCTTTCATTGCGGCGCCGACGATGCCATGCTCACCGCGCTCGCCCTGGCCGTGGCCCGGTGGCGCGAACACCGCACCACACTGCTCACGCTGGAGGGGCACGGTCGCGAGGAGGCAGTGCTGCCCGGCGCCGACGTCTCACGCACGGTGGGGTGGTTCACCACTGTCCATCCGGTAGCCCTGGACCTGAGTGGGATCGACCTCGACGACGCCTTCGCCGGTGGCGCGGCCGCCGGGGCGGCGATCAAGTCCGTGAAGGAGCAGTTGCGCACGGTGCCGGACAAGGGCGTCGGCTACGGGATGCTGCGCCATCTGAATCCCGCTACGGCAGCGGAGCTTTCGAGGCAGCGGGAGCCGCAGATCAGCTTCAACTACCTCGGCCGTGCCACCACCGCCGACTCGGCGGCGACCCAGACAAGTTGGCTGCCACAGCGTTTCGAGGCCACCCGCGACGATCGGGCGCCGCTGGCCGCGGTCGTCGACATCAACGCGATCATGGGTGCCGACGGGCTCGAGGTTACGTGGGCGTACGCCTCCCTCCTGCTCGGCGAGGATCGGATCGGCGAACTGGCCGACCTGTGGGTCGCGGCGTTGAAAGCGCTCGCCGCGTACGCGGAGAACGCCGATTCCGGTGGGCACACGCCCTCCGATTTCGGACTCGTCGCCGTATCGCAACCGCAGATCGACTCCTGGGAGCGTGCCTATCCCGGCCTCACGGACGTGTGGCCGCTGTCGCCTTTGCAGTCCGGCATGCTGTTCCATGCCCGCTACGACACCGATACCGCCGACGACTACACCGTCCAGACCCGGCTCAGTCTCGCCGGTCGCATCGACGCGGATCGTCTTCGTGCGGCCGCGCAGGCGCTGGTCGACAGGCACGAGAACCTTCGGGTGGCCTTCGTCGAGACCGCCGACGGCCCGCGGCAGATCGTCGTGGGTTCGACCGAGATCCCTTGGCGTGATATCGATCTGACGGGTATCGCCGAGCTCGCCGAACGGGAGCGGGAACTCGAGCGGGCGATCACCGTCGACGCGAGCACCCGATTCGACACGACGCGGCCTCCGCTGCTGCGTTTCGCGCTCATCCACACCGGGGCACAGGCGTGCACGCTGCTCATGACGAACCACCACCTGGTGCTGGACGGCTGGTCGACCCCGTTGCTGGTGCGCGAGTTGCTCGCCGGATACCTCGGCCTGGTGTCCGGTCGGCCCGCCGAGTTGCCCGCGCCGCCGTCGTATCGCGCGTTCCTCGCCTGGCTCGCCGAACAGGACGACGAGGCGTCGCTCGCGGCGTGGACCGAGGCGCTGGCGGGCGTCGACTCGCCTACCCGCGCGGTGCCGTCGCTGGCGGGCATCACGTCGGCCGAATCCGCCACGGTGACCGTTGATCTGTCCCGGGACGTCGTGACGCGGCTGGAGTCCACCACACGGGACGCGGGCGCCACCGTCAACACCGCGGTGCAGGCGGCGTGGGCCTTGCTGCTCGCCATGCTTACCGGGCGCGGCGACGTGGTTTTCGGCGGCACGGTCTCCGGCCGCCCGCCACAGCTGCCCGGCGTCGAGGACATGGTGGGCCTGTTCATCAACACGGTTCCGGTCCGGGTGCGGCTGAATCCGGCCGAGTCGATCGCCGATCTGCTCGCCCGCGTACAAGCCGAGCAGGCTCGGCTGCTCGATCATCAGCATGTCGGGCTGGCCGCCGTCCATCGGGCCGTCGGATTGCCCGAATTGTTCGACACGCTGACGGTTTTCGAGTCGTACCCGATCGACCGAGAGGCGCTGTCGCAGGCCCTCGACATCGCCGGTATGCGGATTCTCGACGTGACCGGCACCGATGCGACGCCGTACCCGCTGAACCTCATGGCGATTCCGCTCCCCGACGGCCTGCGGTTGTCGGTCAAATATCTGGCCGACTACCTCGACGGCGGTGCCGCACGCGGGCTGCTCGACCGCTTCGTTCTGCTGCTCGAGCAGATCGCCGAGGAACCGCGGCGGCGGGTCGGCCGGTTGCGGCACTGCGACGCGGACGAACTGCGGGCACTGCTGCCGGTGCGTGGCGCCGATTCCGTTGCGCCGCGCATACTTCCGGACATCCTCGCCGCCGGTGCCCGGATCGATCCGGGCGCCGTCGCGGTCGGCGCCGGGGATCTGACGATGACCTACGGCGAACTGGACGCCTGGTCGAACCGGTTCGCCCGGGTGCTGCTGCGGCGCGGCGTGGGCCGCGAGGTGTTCGTGGTGCTGGCGCTGACCCGTTCGGTGGAGTCGGTGGTGGCGATGTGGGCGGTTGCCAAGACCGGCGCCGCCTTCCTGCCGCTGGATCCGAATCATCCGGTGGAGCGGATCGAGCACATTCTCACCGATTCTCGGGCGCCGATCGGAATCACGGTGTGCGCCACCGGCGAAACACTGCCCGGCTCCATCGACTGGCTGCTGCTGGACGACCTGAACACCATCCGCCGCGTGATGACCGTGTCCGACGCGCCCGTCACCGACGCCGAGCGCGGCGGGCCGATCGTCCTCGACCAGACCGCGTACCTGATCTACACGTCGGGCTCCACCGGCAAGCCGAAGGCGGTGCTGCTCAGCCATCGCGGGCTCGCCAATCTGGTTGCCGCCCAGCGGGAGTCGCTGGAGCTGAACCACACGGCCTCCGTATTGCAGGTCGCCTCACCGAGTTTCGACGCCTCCGTGCACGAGCTGCTGAAGGCGCACGGCATGGGCGGTCGGCTGGTGCTGTCGCCACCCGAGGTGTACGGCGGCGCCGAGCTGGAGAAGCTGCTGCGCGAGCAGCGGATCACGCACGCCGTGATCACGCCGTCGGTGCTGGCGACGATGGATCCGCGCGAACTCGACGACCTTCGCATGCTGTCGGTCGCGGGCGAGCCGGCCGGGCCGGAGCTGGTCGCCGAATGGTCGACAGGGCGGCGCATGGTGAACCTGTACGGCCCCACGGAGTTCAGCATCTGGGCTACCGGACCGGGTGAGCTGCGCGCCGGTGCGCCGATCACGATCGGCGGGCCGATCCGCGGCGCGGCGGCGATGGTCCTCGACGCCTGGCTGCGGCCGGTGCCGGTGGGTGTCACCGGCGAGCTGTATCTGGCCGGTCCCGCGCTGGCGCGCGGCTACTTCAACCGCTTCGCCCTCACCTCCACGCGGTTCGTGGCAGACCCGTACGGCGCTCCGGGCGCCCGCATGTATCGCACGGGCGATATGGTGCGCTGGGTCGAGACGCCCGGCGCCGGTGTGGAACTGGAGTATCTGGGCCGCACCGACTTCCAGGTGAAGATCCGCGGTCTACGCATCGAGCTCGGCGAGATCGATGCGGTGCTGGCCGGGGACCGCGAGGTCGACTACGCGGCGACGATCGGCTGCCCGGGTCCGACCGGTGCGACGGTGCTCGTGTCCTATATCGTCCCCGTCCCGGGGCACACCATCGATACCGAGCGCCTGCGGGGCCGCATTGCGGGCGCGCTGCCCGGCTACATGGTGCCGAGCTATCTCATAGTGCTGGACGAGGTTCCGCTCACCCCGGTGGGCAAGCTGGACCGCGCCGCGCTGCCCGCACCCGATTTCGCCGATCTGCAACAGCGCTACCTGGCGCCGCGCACGGCCGTGGAACAGGCGGTCGCCCAGGCCTTCGCCGAGGTTCTGGGCACCGAGCGGGTCAGCGCCGACCGCTCGTTCTTCGAGCTGGGCGGGAACTCGCTGAACGCGACCCGCGTTGTGGCACGGGTCAATTCGGCATTGGGTTCGACCGTCGCACTGCGTGATCTGTTCGATGCGCCCACCGTGGCGCGACTGGCCGCCCGGATTCCCGCCGCCACCGACGGTGCGGGCCGCCGGGCACTCGCGCCCCGGCTCCGGCCCGACCGGGTGCCGTTGTCGCCCGCGCAGCAACGCATGTGGGTGCTCAACCGGATGGACCCGGGCTCCGCCGCCTACAACATCGCCGCGGCCCTGCGCCTCACCGGCGAGCTGGACATCGCCGCCCTGCGAACCGCATTCGCCGACCTTCTCGCACGACACGAAAGCCTCCGCACGGTCTATCCGGCCGACGCCGACGGGCCACGCCAGGTCGTGATCGACGCCGCCGCAGCCCTGCCCGACATCCGGCTCATCCACACGGAAGACGGCACCGCCCTACGCAACCGCATCACCGAACTCGCCGGTACCGGATTCGACCTCGCCGAACAACCGCCGCTGCGAATAGGCCTGTTCCATCTCATCGAAAAGCCCGATCCCGCCGACGCCCCGTCCTCTTCCTATTTCCGGGCGGACGAACACGCTGGAAGTACGACGAATGGTGAGCGCGCCGGAGGACAGCCGCCCGTGTATGTCGTGGTGCTGGTCGTGCACCACATCAGCGCCGACGGGGCCTCGATGGCGCCACTGGCGGCCGATCTGATGGCGGCGTATGTAGCGCATCGGGACGGCGACGGGAGCCCGCTGCCGTCGCTGCCCGTGCAGTATGCCGATTTCGCGCTCTGGCATCGCGAGTTGCTCGGCGTAGAGTCCGATCCGGAGTCGCTGGCGGCCAAGCAGATTCGGTTCTGGACCGACACGCTCGCCGGAGCGCCCGATGTGCTGGAACTGCCCTCGGATCGGCCGCGCCCGGCGGTGCAGTCCATGCGCAGCGCCGATCGGCGTTTCGAACTCGACGCCGAACTGCACCTTGCGCTGGTCGATCTCGCGGCCGAGACCGGTACCAGCCTTTTCATGGTGGTCCACGCCGCACTGGCCGTACTGCTCGCCCGGCTCGGCGGCACCGACGACGTCGTGGTCGGCACGGCGGTGGCCGGGCGCGGCGAACAGGCCCTGGACGGGCTCGTCGGCATGTTCGTCAACACCCTCGCCTTGCGGACCGCGGTCGATCCGAATGCCGTCTTCCGGCAATTTCTTTCGCAGGTCCGCACCACCGACCTGGACGCCTTCGGCCACGCCGACATCCCATTCGAACGACTGGTGCAGGTGCTCGATCCCGCCCGGTCGACCGCGCACCATCCGATCTTCCAGGTCTCGCTGTCGCTGCAGAACTTCGTGGAACCGGTGCTGGAGCTGCCCGGATTGCGCGTCGAGGCCGAGCCGTTCGACCGCGACGCATCGCAGTTCGATCTTAGTCTCGATCTGCGGGAACGCTTCTCGGAATCCGCCCCGGCGGGCGTGGACGCTGTACTCACCTTCGCCACCGACCTCTTCGATGACGAGACGGCGGAAGCCTTCGCGCGTCGCTGGCGGCGAGTGCTGGCCCAGATCGTCGCGAATCCGGACCGGACCGTCGCCGAGATCGGCATACTCGATGACCCCGAATACGCCGCGCTGGTTCCGGTCTCGGGTGCACCCGGTACGCACGAGACGACCCTGGCAAATCAGCTCGCGGCGACCGCCGCCCGATATCCCGACCGCCCGGCACTGATCGCCGATGGCGCCACGCTCACCTACCGGGAACTCGAGCAGCGCTCCGGGCGACTGACGGCGGTGCTACGCGATGCGGGCGCCGGGCCGGAAACCGTTGTGGCCCTTGCTTTGACGCGCGGCGCTGAACTGCTCATCGGTCTCTGGGCCGCCGCACGGACGGGAGCGGCCTTCCTCCCCGTCGACCCGGCACACCCCCTCGACCGGATCGAGCACCTGCTCTTCGATTCCGGCGCGGTGCTGGGGATAACCGTCGCCAGTCATCGCACCCGGTTGCCCGCGGGCGCCCACTGGCTGGTTCTGGACGATCCGCAGGTGCTCCGGACCTGGCAGGACGCCCCGGAGGATGCATCGCTGCCCGAGGTCCGAGCCGACCACCCCGCGTGGATGATCTACACATCCGGCTCGACCGGAACTCCCAAGGGCGTCAGCGTCACCCACCGAGGGATCGCCGATCTGATTGCGGCACAGCGCGAGTCCCTCGGGCTGGACGCGACCGCGCGGGTGCTGCAGGTCGCCTCGCCGAGTTTCGACGCGTCGGTGTTCGAGGCACTCATGGCATTCGGGTCCGGCGGGGTCGCGGTGGTCGCGCCGCCCGACGTCTTCGGTGGCCCCGCGCTGGCGGAACTCATCGCGGCCGAGCGGGTCTCGCATCTGGTGATCACACCGTCCGCGCTGGCCACCATGGACCCCGACGCGGTGGCCAGCGTGCGGGTGCTCGCGGTGGCCGGTGAGGCGATCGGCCCCGAGCTGGTGCAGCGCTGGGCTTCCGGCCGCACCATGGTCAACCTGTACGGCCCCACCGAATTCACCATCTGGGCAACCACTTCCCGACCACTGCGGCCGGACGCCCCGGTCACCATCGGCGCACCTGTCCGCGGCGCCGCCGCCCTGGCGCTCGACGACCGGCTGCGCCCCGTCCCCTTCGGAGTAGCGGGCGAACTGTACCTGTCCGGTCCCGCCCTGGCGCGCGGCTACCAGTCCCGCCCGGACCTCACCGCGGCTCGCTTCGTGGCCGATCCGTTCGGCACACCCGGGGACCGCATGTACCGCACCGGCGACCTGGTCCGCTGGACCGGATCGCTCGACGCCCCCGAACTGGAATACCTGGGCCGCACCGACTTCCAGGTCAAGGTCCGCGGCCAGCGCATCGAACTCGGCGAGATCGACGCCGTCCTCGGTCGCGCGCCCGGAGTCGACTTCGCCGTCACCCTGGGCGTCCGGACGCCTACCGGTTCGACCACCCTCGCCGCCTACGTGGTCCCCGCGGCGTCCCGGAAGCTCGCGGCCGAACCGAGCCGGGCGAACTCGATCGGCCATCCAGCGGAACCCGCGGCGCACGCACTCGGCCCCACCGTGTCCGAGGAGGCGCCTCACCACACCGACGGCACGGGCCGTACGGCGAGTACCTCCGCTCCCGCACCGACGACAGGCTTGTCCGATAGCGCACCGGCTTCCGAGTCCGCCGGAGCTGCGGCACTCCGCCCGGCAACGGTGCCCGCCGAGGGCCTCGGAGCGCCGAGGCGTCCCGTCGCGGACGAAGGGCTCGCGGAGCGGGCGGCAGGAACCGGCACGGACTACCCCGACGGCAGCGCGGTGCGCTCTGCCGCGGCGGGGTTCGATGTGGCTGCTCTCCGCGCGTATGCGGCCGAGATTCTTCCCGCGTACATGGTGCCCTCCGCCTTCGTGGTGCTGGATGCCGTCCCGCTCGACGCGGTCGGCAAGCTGGATCGGAAGGCGTTGCCGGAGCCCGTTTTCGACGATGTGGGCATCGAGTACGTCGCGCCGCGCACACCCACCGAGTCGAGGCTGGCGGCCGTGGTCGCCGAGGTTCTGGGCCGGGAGCGGGTCGGGGTGCTCGATTCCTTCTTCGCCCTGGGCGGGGACAGCATTCTCGCCATCCAGCTGGTGTCGCGGGCCCGGGCGCAGGGCATCACGCTCACGCCGATGCAGGTGTTCGAGCACCGCAGCATCGCCGCCCTGGCCGAGGTCGCCGACGCGGGCGATACGGTGGTGGCGCTGGAGGAACTGCCCGGCGGCGGAGTCGGAGAGATGCCGCTGACACCGATCGTCCGATACATGGTCGAGCGGGGCGGCGACTTCGACCGGTTCGCCCAGACCGCGGTGCTGGAGCTGCCGGTCGGAATCGAGCGGCGGCAACTCGTGGCCACGCTGGCCGCGGTGATCGATCATCACGACGTGCTGCGGGCCATCCTGTCTCGCGATGATGACGGTGAATGGCGCTTGCGCACAAGCGGTCCCGGCGCCGTCGATGTGCATTCGCTGGTTCACCGAATCGAGTTCGCCGCCGATGCCGACACCGTGGACCTGCGCGAGTTCGCCGTCGCCGCCGTCGATTCCGCCATGGACCGCCTCGATCCGGCGAGCGGGACGATGCTGCAGTTCGTGTGGCTCGACCCGGTCGGCGCGGCCGGTGCCCGGCACCGCGCGGGTCGGCTGATCGTGATCGCGCACCACCTGGTGGTCGACGGGGTCTCGTGGCGCATCATGGTGCCCGACTTCATGGCCGCCTGGGCACAGGTTTCCGCGGGCACGCCCCCGGTCCTGTCCGAGTCTGGGACATCCATGCGCCGCTGGGCACACGCACTCACCGAAGAGGCACAGCGCTACGAACGGGCGGCCGAAACCGACTACTGGCGCAGGGTCGTCGACGGCCGCGATCCACTCGTCGGTCCCCGCGAGCTGGATCCCGCGGTCGATCGCGTGAACACCCTGCGCACTGTCGAAATCGAACTTTCCGAACGGGTTACGACCGACGTGCTCACGACGCTTCCCGCACTGTTCGACGGCAGTGTCGAGGATGGTCTGTTCGCCACACTGTCCCTCGCCGTGTTGCGATGGCGAGACCGCCGCGGCAGTTCACTCGCGACGGCAGACGAAAGCTCCGTGCTACTGCGCCTCGAGGGCCACGGCCGCCAGCAGGAGATCATCCCCGGTGCTGACCTGTCACGCACGGTCGGCTGGTTCACCAGCATCTACCCGATGCGCGTGGACATGGCGGGAATCGACATCGACGACGCCCTCACCGGAGGCCCCGCCATGGGCTCGGCGATCCGCGCCGCGAAGCATCAGCGATTGGCCATCCCCGACAAAGGCATCGGATTCGGGCTGCTTCGTTACTTGAATCCGACTGCCGCCGAACGGCTTCCGAAGCGGTTGCCCGGCCGGATCGCCTTCAACTATCTCGGCCGGTACTCCGCGTCGGAAATCCCCGCCGGACTGGAGGGCCTGGGCTGGCTGCCCACCGATGAGTTCGGCGATCTGCACGCCGATGAGCACGCCTCGGTCCCGGTGGCCGCGGAGATCGACGTGAACGCCCTCGTCGTCGGGGGCCGCCTGCGGGCAAGTCTCCGCTATCCCGAGACTCTGCTGACACACGACGATATCGCCGCCCTGGCCGCGATATGGTCCGAAATGCTCAATGCGGCAGCGATTTTCGCTTCGACATCGCACGCACGCCGCGCCGCGGCCGAGGAGGCGGAATACCTCGCGGCACAACAAGCGAGCAGCGAACCGGCCGGGCTCGGCCTGGACGTCCTGCTGCCGATCCGCCCCGAGGGCGACGACCCCGCGCTGTTCTGCATCCACCCCTCCTCCGGAATCGCCTGGACCTACCTGGGATTCGCCGAACACCTGCGCCCGGGACGGCCGATCTACGGCCTGCAGGCGCCGGACCTGAGCGGCGAGCCGTCGCCCGGCTCCATCGACGCCTTCGCCGACCGATATGTGCGCGAGATCCGCCGCATCCAGCCACAGGGCCCGTACCACCTGCTCGGCTGGTCGTTCGGCGGGCTCATCGCCCATGCGGTCGCCACCCGGCTCGAACGGTCCGGGGCCGAGGTGGGCATGGTCGCCCTGCTGGACGCGGACACCGCCGACATCGACGGCGCCAGCATCGAAAAGCTCACCGCCGGAGCCTTCGTCAACACCTTCGGCTCCGTCTTCGGCATCGACGAGGTGCCCGCGACGGCCACCGCACAGGTTGCGGCGGAGCTGATCCAGGAGCGTATGGGCGGTGTGTCGATGGTGGATGCCACCACCCTCGAGCGCATGGCGGGTTCCTACAACGCGTCGGCGGACACTCGCACCGGCTACCGCCGTCCCGTATTCCGCGGCGACGTCCTGTATTTCAGCGCGACCGTCGACACCTCCGACATCTTCGGCCCCGACGGGTGGCGCCCTTTCGTCACCGGCGTCATCACCAACCACGACATCGATGTAGCCCACGACGAGCTGACCGCTCCGCACGTGCTGCCGACCATCGCGCACGCGCTCGACAACCACCTGGAAGGCTGGCAGTGAACATATCCGGCGGAGTCCTCGTCGAGGGCATAGCGAAATCCTTCGGCGCCGTATCCGCGCTGCGCGGTGTCGATTTCGAGGCGCGGCCGGGCGAGGTGCTGGGCGTACTGGGCCCGAACGGCGCGGGCAAGACCACGACGGTGAACATTCTGTCGACGCTCATCGCGCCCGACCGGGGGCGTGCGCGCGTCGCCGGATACGACGTCGTGGCCGATCCGGCCGCGGTGCGCCGGTCCATCATGCTGACCGGCCAGTTCGCCGCCCTCGACGACATGCTCAGCGGCTACGAGAATCTCGTGATGTTCGGCCGCCTGATGGGTCTGCGCAAGCGCGCCGCCCGCGCCCGGGCCACCGAACTGATCGCCGAGTTCGATCTCGACGCGGCCGCCGATCGTCGCGTCGGCACCTATTCGGGGGGCATGCGCCGCCGCATCGACATCGCCTGTGGACTGGTGGTGCGGCCGGACGTGGTCTTCCTCGATGAGCCGACCACCGGACTGGATCCCCGCAGCCGCCAAGGGGTCTGGGACCTGGTCGCCGGATTTCGCAAGGAAGGGATCACGACGCTGCTGACCACGCAGTATCTGGAGGAGGCGGATGCGCTGTGCGACCGCGTCATCGTGATCGACCACGGCGTGGTGATCGCCGACGGCACCGCCGACGAACTGAAGGCCCGCACCGGCGGCAGCTACTGCGAGGTGGTGCCGCTGAACCCGAAGGAACTGCCCGCCATCGCCGCGGCGCTGGGTTCGCTGCTGCCCGACGCCAATCTGTCCGCGCTGACCGGTGATTCGGACCGGCTCGCCGTTCCGGCGCCCGACGGCACGCAGACGCTGACCGAGGCGCTGCGCCGAATAGACAGCGCCGGTATCGAACTCGTCGACATCGCGCTGCGCAGGCCGTCGCTCGACGACGTATTCCTGAAGCTCACCGGCCATCTCGCCGACGGGGCCGCCCGATGACCGCATGGCAGGCGTCGATACGCGCCACCCCGATCACCGTGCAGCAGTGGTGGGTGCTGACGGTCCGGTTGATCACGCCCTCGGTGAAGACGGGCGAGGTCCTCGCCTCGGTGCTGGCCCCGGCCGCGTTCACCGCGAGCTTCTACCTCCCGCTCGACCGCGTGATGTCGTTCTCCGGCACCGGATTCTCCAGCTACGCGCAGTTCATGATGCCGATCGTGATCCTGCAGGCCGCGGCGTTCACCGCGATCTCCGCCGCCTTCCGGGCCGCGACCGACGCGGTGTCCGGGCTGGACCGGCGGTTCGGGACGATGCCGATCGGCCCGCTGGTGCCGCTTGCGGCGCGCATGTCCGGCAACGTGTTCCGGCTGTTCGTCGCGCTGGCCGCCGCCCTCGCCTGCGGTCACGTCATCGGCTTCCGCTTCCATCTCGACGCCGCGCACACCCTCGGATTCCTGCTGCTGGCGGTGCTGATCGGCCTGGGCTTCACGCTCGGCGCGGATGCCATCGGCACCGCGTCGAAGAGTCCGGAGGCCACCACCCAGGCGCTGGTGCTGCCGCCGCTGATCTTCGGCATGCTGTCCACCGGCCTCGCCCCGGCGACCCAATTTCCGCACTGGATACAGCCTTTCGTGCGCAATCAGCCGATCTCGCAATTCGCGACCGCGTTGCGCGCGCTGGCCGGGGACACCCGGGCCGATGTCGGCGCGATGAGCTGGTCGCTGCTGGGCCCGCCGCTGGCGTGGGCGGGCGCGATCGCGCTGGCGGGGATCGCATTCAGCGTCCGGTTGAGCAGGAGGAAGGCATGACCACACAGCTCGCCGCATACCGGTCCGAAAACGGACCCTCGATTTTACTGCGGCACACCGTGATTCAGACGCAGCGCTTGCTGGTGCGCTGGATGCGGAGCCCGGTCACCCTGCTCGAGACCCTGATCATTCCGTGCCTGCTGCTGTTCATGCTGGACACGGTGGTCGGCGGTCAGATCGAACGTTTCTCGGGAACCGACGCCCTTTACGGCTCCGTGCCGATGGTGGCGATCGTCGGCGCGCTGTCGGGGGCGGTGGCGGGAGGGGTGATGCTCGGGCGCGAACGGGACGCCGGTCTGCTCGCCCGATTCTGGGTACTGCCCGTACATCGCGGGTCCGGGCTCGCGGCCCGCGTGCTGGCGGAAGGCTGCCGCATCTTCGCGGGCACCGTCATCGTCATCGCCGTGGGATTCGTCCTCGGCTTCCGGTTCCAGCAGGGCCCGCTCGCGGCCGCCGTCTTCGTGCTGGTGCCGGTGCTGTTCGGCCTGGCCTTCGCGACCATCGTCACCGCCGTCGCCGTGTTCACGGCGAAAGCCACACTGGTGGAAGGGATTACGATTCTGTCCTCGCTGCTGATGTTCTTCAGCACGGGATTCGTCCCACTGGCCGCCTATCCGCGGTGGCTGCAGCCGGTGGTCCGCAATCAGCCGATGTCGGTCACGGTCGACGCGATGAAGGCGCTGTCGCTCGGCGGCCCCCTCGCCCACCCGCTCACCCTCACCCTCGCCTGGTCCCTCGGCGGCATCGCCCTGTTCGCCGTCCCCGCGGCGCTCGGCTACCGCCGCGCCAGCAGGCGTTGACCCAGACCACCCCGCAGGTGAATCCCGTGGTACGGCCGTTCTTGCACAGGATCTCCCCCGCCCCGGCGGGCGCACCGATCCCGGTCAGCGTCGAGGGCCCGACCTGCCGCACCGGCCTCACCCTGCCGGGATCGAATTCGATGACGGCCCAGTCGTCTTCGGCATCCTGCACCACGACGAACCCGAGCGGTCCGGCGCCGGACGCCGCCTCCGCGCCGACCAGTGCCCCGGTATTTTCGGCGCAATGCCCGGCGGTAATTCCTACGAGCTTGTCCTCGCGGGTCGTAGCCGATCGCGGTCAGCGTGCACAGCGCCATCTGACCACGCTACGGCCCGATAGCCGACACACATGACAGACACTCCGGGGACGCACACACGAACCGGCTCTTCGGGACGTCCGCGGAGCCGAGGCACGCCCCGGATCAAGAATGTGCGGAGCGGAAACGCGCCGCCTTGGCCTGGTTCCCGCAGGTTTTCATGCTGCACCACCGACGGCGCCGACCGCGGGAGCTGTCGAGGAAGAACCAGCCGCAGCGATCGCAAGTACGCACGGGGCGCGGCGGTGGGCTCAGTACCAGCCTGATCCCGGCCAGCGCGACCACCGTGAGCGCGCCCTGAGCCGTTTGCGGCGCCACGGAACCGTCCGGCCCCACCGTGACATCGCTGCCGATGCCGCGACGTGCCGTATCGAGGAGCCCCGCCAACGCATCCGGGGGCACGGCGTGACCACGGGCCTGCGCCTCGAAGATCACCCAGAAGCGCTCCCGCAGCACCCGCGCGACGGCCAGCGCAGGCTCGTCGAGGTGGACCTTGCCGGACGACGGCAGCAGTTCGGCGTGGCGCAGCCAGGACGTCAGATCGTCGCCGCTACCGAGCAGATCGGCACCGAGTTCCGGCGTGCGACGGTAGACGGTATTCGCGAAGTCGAGGGCGATGTCACCGGCGATGAAATGGTCGTCGATCCACGTGGTGGTCACGCTCGCGCCGCCGCCCGATGGAGCACGTCACCGACGAAGGTGGCCAACTGCGCCGACACTTCGGCCGCGTGCGTCTCCAGCAGGCAGTGCCCGGCGTCGTACAGATGGGCGTCGAACGCGGTCATCTCCCGGTGATAGGCCAGGACCTCGGCGATGTCGAAGTACGGGTCGTGGCGGCCCCACAGCACCAGGCACGGGGGCTGAAACTCCTTGTGGTAGGCCGTGATATCCGCGAAGCGGGCCACGTGATTTCGATAGTCGTAGAAGAGTTGGAACTGGATATCGATACTGCCGGGCCGGGCAAGCCGTTCCCAGTCGAGATGCCACGACTCGCACGGATACAGCTCCTGCAACTCCGGCCGCTGTTCACCGATGTACTGATCACGGGTTGCCGAGAAGTTCAGCCACTCCGGCAGCGCCGCCCTGTTCTCCTCGGTCGGCTCCGCCCAGTACCGGCGGGGCGCATCCCACGCCTCGTGCAGCCCCTCTTCGTGCGCGTTGCCGTTCTGCACCACCAGCCCGAGCACCCGCTCCGGATGACGCATCGCCATCAAATACCCGACAGGCGTACCGAAGTCGGTCACGTAGAGCACATAGCGCTCCACACCGAGCTCGTCGATGAGCGACTCGATCACATGAGACAGATGCTCGAAGGTGTACTCGTACTCCTCGAGCGGCGGCGCACCGGAGAACCCGAACCCGGGCAGATCCGGCGCGATCGCATAGAACTGCTCACCGAGAACGGGCACCACCTCCCGGAACGTATACGACGAGCTGGGATAACCATGCAGCAGCAGCACCGCGGTCGAGGACGGCGCCCCCGCCTCGCGATACCGCACCGTCACCCCATCCAGCTCCCGCCACAGATGCCTCGTCTTGGCCATACGCATCACAGCACTCCCTCCAACGTCGGGACCTTGTACTCCCCAGAGTAACCTTATTGAGGGTTTTAAACGGTTGCTGATCTCAGCGCACCTGCACGGCCGGACGGGACGGGCTGGCAGCGCGGTCTTAGAACTGCACCCTTGGGACAGCCCGGAATTGACCGCGACACCGATCGAATGGTGTACCGACAGCTACGCCGGGTGGGTCGAGCGCGCTGCAGGCGAAATCAGCCGAGATATGGCGCGCTTCGTCCCTCCAGATAGTGGGTCAGCCTGAGTCGCTGCGTGTGATGCATGTCGAGACTGCTCAGATCGGCGGGGGATACGAACCGTAGTTCGGTGGACTCATCGGAGATCGCGAGCTCACCCCCAATGACACGAGCAAGGAAGCATACGTTGAACTGGCGTCGGACCTCGCCATCGCTGTAGGCGATTACGTGGCGCGGATCGGTGTAAGTGCCGACGAGCCCGGTGATTTCGATGTCGAGGCCGGTTTCCTCCTTGACCTCTCGTATCGCACAGCCGGGGAGACTGTCGGTCATCTCCATGCCGCCGCCGGGCAGCGCCCATAAGCCGCTGTCAGCACGCCGCTGAAGCAGAATGCGACCCGTGTCATCGCACACCACCGCGGACGCCGCAACGACAAGACTGTTCGGCTCCGGTGCTGCTGGGTCATCGTAGAACTCGGTGCGCGCCATCGGCTCAGCCTTCCACTGGTCGGCCCGTTTGCCAGACCGCGTTGAAACTGTCGCTGTAGGTGTCGAACAGGCCACCGTCGAGGGTGCGACGCAGATGCCAGACGGGCGCCTTGTAAGCATTCACTCCCCACATGTGGGCGTTGACCAACATTTCTTCGTCGGCTCGAAAGATGCTGTTGTAAAGCGTCGTGGCATGGGTCCGCAGCTCAATACTCGGTGTTACTCGCAGTGCCCGGTAGTGCATCAAGGCGAGACGGCAGCGGGATTCGATACCGTGCCCAAATTTCTCTTCCCTGCCCCGTTGCAGGACATTGGCGCTATCGGCGTCACCCACGGCGATCCGTATCGCACAGCCCGCCTCGGCTCGTTCGATCAGAAGATCGTTGAGACTTGGGTACGCCTCGTGGAGGAAGACCGCCGCGTAGACCAGGATGTCGATGCGGTCACGCGCCGCCGCGAACAGGTCGACGAACATCGACGCCGGGACGCATGCCCTCTGGTCGTAGAGGGCAACAAGCTCTGGACTGACGGCACGGGCTGTGCGCGGCTGCCGTAGAGCGGGCCACAGAGCATGGACATCCTCACCCAAAAACTCAGCAGCTTGGATCGCGGTACGCCGCCGAGGGACTCGACCGAGGTTCACCCAGCGTTCAACAGATTTCGGATCCACGCCTGTCGCCTCGGCCAAGCTCGCATGGGTCCATCCTCGCGACGCCAGGGCAGTTCGCAACCGCTCATTCGACATAGGGACGTTATACACCAGCCGGGACGTCCCGAAGTGGGAAACGTAGGAGGTTCCGATGCCCCAACGCTCAGCGAGACCCTGTGTGCAGCACGCGCTGCCGGGTGTCGCCAACCTCGGCAGCGAGTGCATCCCAACCACACACGGCAGGGGACACGGTGACGCGGCCGACCGCTTTCGGATGGATCGACTACGAGGTGAGCAGCGCGCCCGAGTGGGATCGCTCCCAGGTACAGCGGCTCGCGCGGCGGCTTGGATACCGGCTGGTGTGGCCGCGCGAACTCTCGGTCTTGCCGGTCGCGGATCAGGCGCGCAACGCTGGCGCGGATGTGGTGATCGTTCCGGCGCCCGACCATCTCGACCCACTCGAGCTGAACGCGACGATGGTTGTCGCGGACGTGGAAACGGTATTGCCGCGGTTGAGCTTCGCGCGCTGGTCGATAACGGGGGCGGCACGATGAGTGGGTGGAATGTCGTCGGACTGGTGGTCGCAGCCGGGCTGCCCCTGCTGGTGTTGGTGGCGTCGATCTGGTGGCCCGATAGGGACCAGGGCGACGAGTAGATACCCGCCGCCCGACCGAGTGGCGACTTTGCTCTCGGCAGTAGTGACTATGCATCTCCCAATCCGCCGCCCACAAGACGACCCGACGCAATCCTGCCGGTCGGCGGCAGCCCACGATTAACATCGACACCATGTCGACTCCACACGTCGAGCGACCCGATCTTCCCGAGTACATGACCTGGGAAGAACTCGGACGCCTCTCCGAGGAGATCGCGGGTCAGATCGAGCTGTGGGACGGCAGGGTGGTGTGGGTTCGGCGGGGTCCGGCCGAGCACCAGGACTTCTCGGCTGAGTTCCGTAATGCGCTGCGCAGATGCGCCCGGGATGACGTGGCCGGTCACCGAGAGCATTGCTGGCGAGTAACCATCGAAACGAATGTATTCTTCGGCGACACTGGGAAATCGGACTTCGTGACTCCCAATTTCCTCGTGTACAGGCGCCTGGAGGAGGCGTTTCAAGACATCCGTGCTGCCGATGTCTACCTCGCGGGCGAAGTACTTTCGCCGTCAAACACCGATCGCGACATAGAAGCGAAGAAGGCGCGTTACGCCAGCGCAGGCATTCCCTGGTATTGGGAAGTGCTCCTGGGGCGCGACAACCCCATCAACGTTGTCCGCGCATATGCGCTGGAGACGGGTCATGGGCGCTTGCCGTCCGGAGTCAGACCGCTTCACCCTGCCAACTACGTGATTGCCGATGAGTGGGCAGCGACCAGGACGGCAGGGATCTCGTTCGAGTTTCCCTATCCCATCCGTATCCCCTGGTCCGAGTTGGAGTTCTGACCGCGGCGGTCAGGTCTGGGCCGTCAGGTCCTTGCCCAGGTTCGCTGCGGTCTCCTGGAGTAGCGGAATGATCGAGTCCATGTCCAGGCCGGAGACTCGGGCCTGCGGGCCGGAGATCGAAATTGCCGCTCGCGTAGGGGCATTCGGGATCGCGACCGCGAAGCACCGGACGCCGATTTCCTGTTCGCCATCGTCGACCGCGTAGCCCTGGATGCGGATGCGGTCGACCTCGGTGCGCATGACCGACGGGTCGGTGATGGTGTGGGTGGTGCGGGGGCTCATGGCGATGCGGGACAGGATGCGGTCGCTCTCCTCGGGCGCCAGGGTCGCGAGGACGGCCTTGCCGACGGCGGTGCAGTGCAGGTCCACGCGCTGGCCCACCTCCGTGAACATGCGCATGGCGTGCGGGGAGGGCACCTGGGCGACGTAGACGACCTGGTCGCCGTCGAGCACCGCCATGTTGGAGGTCTCGCCGGTGAGGTCGCGCAGCCGGGTCAGGTGCGGGCGGGCCGAGGCGCCGAGCACTCGACCGGCGGTCTCGCCGAGGCGAATCAGCCTGGGCCCCAAGGAGTATCGGCGCGACGGCTGCTGCCGGATGTAACCGCCGGTAATCAGGGTGCGCAGCAGCCGGTGAATGGTCGGCTGCGGCAAGCCGGACGCCTCGGCCAGTTGCGACAGCGTCGCCTCCCCGCCCGCGTCGGCGACCAGCTCCAGCAGTTCGAAGGCGCGATCGACCGACTGCACCCCGCCGGTCCGCGGACTGGCTTCGGTCACGGCGATCCTTCCGTCCTGAGTGGGCATGCCCACCATCTTCGCAGCCTCGTTCCACCTTATGGAAGTTCGCATAGTGGAAATAGACTTCGATAATACGGAAGAGTTGACACGTCCTGCCGTCGCACCCGCCATTCTGGCACATCGGAGGCTTTCATAGCCGCCATCGCCGCACGCCGGTATTCAGATGCGTAGGCCGGGCGTCAGCAGAAGCCGGGGATTCCGTGCCACGCCGCGCCGCGGTCGGTGGCGTCGTCGCGCTCGACCGCGGCCTCGATCAGGCCGTAGGGCCGGTCCGCGGCGATGAACACCTCGCCCGGGTTGTCGAGGCCGAAACGTCCTATGTCGTACAGGAAGTGGTGCTTGTTCGGCGCGGAGAATTTGATCTCGGCGACCTCCCGATGCTGCTCGAGCACTGCGCGACCCATGCTGTAGAGGGTCTGCTGCAGGGCGTAGGAGTGCACGGCGGCGAACTGGCGCAGCAGGATCGAGCGAATGGAGTCGAAAGACTTGTCCCAGTTGACATCCGTGTGGTCGTAGCGCCACCGAGCCACCAGCGAGGTGGCCATAATCCGGTCGTTGGTCTCCTCGAGCGTGGTGTACTTGTCCTTGAAGTAGCCGTGGAACTCCGACCCGGTCGATTTCAGCACCACCAGATCCTTGATGCCCGAGACGACATGCGCGCGCCGGTCCGGGCCGACTCCGTCCACATTGATCACCGTCGTCCGCACGCCGCCGCCGCTCCGCACGAACGAGTGGTCGTGGCCGATGCCGTCGACAGGGATTCTGTCCCAGGCGTATTCGTCGATCTCCACGCGTGCGCCGTCGGCGCCCGGGCAGCGGGCGATGAAGTGGTCGGCGAGGGTCAGGCCGAAGTCCTCGATCGCCTCCACGCCCTTCTCCTTGGCGAAGGCGAAAACGGTGTTCTTCTGGGTGTCCGTGGGCAGGATGTCGCACTGGTCCCCGGTGATGTGGGCGTCGGCGAACCGGCCGCGCAGCGCGGAGGAGACGTTGAGGTCGCGGATCTGGTGTCGCGCGCTGTCGCGGAAGACCCGGACGAGGCGGTTCTCGGCCTTGCCGTACTGGTTGGACCCGAGCTGGATGGCCATGGAAGTCAGCTCCCTCGATAGGTGGAAATGGCGAACGGGGACAGCAGCAGCGGCACGTGGTGGTGCTGCCGCGGATCGGCGACGGTGAAGGTCACCGTCACCTCGGGAAAGAATCGGTCGCGATCGCCGAAATAGCCTGCGGCGTCGAAGATCAGGCGGTAGTCACCGGCGTCCACCCGCTCCGGACCGATGACCGCGACCCGGCCGTCGTCGTCGGTGCGGCCGCTGCCCAGCTCCCGCCAGCCGTCGCCGGTTCGGGCCTCCAGTCGCACCGCGACACCCCGAGCCGGATGACCGGCCGCGGTGTCGAGCACATGGGTGGTGATCGCGCTACGCGTCATTGAACAACCATCCGTTCCAGCCGCTGTCGTGCGATGGCGGCGAGTTCTCTTCGGGTGACCAGGATTTCGTCGGCCGGTTCGTTGCCGAGCCGTTCCGACAGGTCGGCGAGCATCTCGTGGCCGCTGCGGCCCGAGGCGCACACCAGGTAGATGTGGCCGAACTTCTGCTCGTAGGCGAGGTTGCCGTCGCGCAGTTGCTCGGCAAGTTCGGCGTCGGCGAGGTCGACCCCCGACTGCTCGCGCGCGGCCCGGGAGCCGGGCGCGGTGGCGGCGCCGATGCGCGGATGGTCAGCCAGCGCCCGGCGGACCTGAGCCTCGGTAAGCGCGAGCGCCGACCGCTCGGCCAGGTCCAGCAGCGCCGCCCGGTCGGCGTAGGGCCGGGCCGCCGCCACCTCGTCGATCCATTCCGCCACGGCCACAACGGGTTCCAGCGCCGCCCGCCAGGTTTCGGCGGGCAGTTCGTTGAGTCGGGCGATCGACTGCAATTCCTTCACCGGACGCACCTCCCTCCGGAAGACCGGGTAGCTATACTTCTGCAATGCGGAATTTCGATTCCGTATGATCGAATGTAAGGCCGGTCACAACGACCTGTCAACGGCCCGCCGGGAGTTCACTCGGATTTCGGCCAAAGTGTTGACCGCCACACTTGATTGCCGCTACCGTCGAATAACGGAAGAAAGATTCCATATCACGGAACCAAGGCCCAGGTGGTCAGGGCATAGATGCCGTTCCGTGAAAGGCCCGAACATCGCCTCGACCAGGGCGACATCCACCAACGGAACCGGCCGACGGGCATCCGCCGGAATCGAGACGGGACGTAGATCCCCAAGGTTGCGTCGGCGAGGGCATGCCCCGGCCGACAGCAGCACCGAGGACGACGGCGCCCCCGCCCGGCCCCCACCGGCGCGGCGGGTCCAACAGAGAAGAAGAGAACCGCATGACTGACCAACCACTGCCCTACGCGGTGAACCTGTCCATCCTGTTCAAAGAGATCCCGCTGCTGGACCGCCCCGCCGCGGCCAAGGCGGCCGGCTTCGACGCGGTCGAGTTCTGGTGGCCGTTCGACACCGCCACCCCCACCGACGCCGACGTGGACGACTTCGTGCAGGCCATCGAGCAGGCGGGTGTGCGGCTGATCGGCCTCAACCTCTTCGCCGGTGACATGCCCGCGGGCGAGCGCGGGCTGGTGTCGTGGCCGGGGCGCGAGCAGGAGTTCGCCGACAGCGTCGCGGTCGCCGTGCGGATCGGGCGCCGGCTGGGCTGCCGCGCGTTCAATGCGTTGTACGGCAACAGGATCCAGGGCGTCGACCCCGGCCAGCAGGACGAGGTGGCGCTGCGCAACCTGGCGCTGGCCGCGCGCGCGATCGGCCAGATCGACGGCACCGTGCTGCTGGAGCCGGTCAGCGGCGTCGAGGCCTATCCGCTGCGGACCGCCGCGGATGTGGTCGGTGTGCTCGATCGGGTGCGCGCCGCGCAGGGGGCGGCGAACCTGGGCCTGCTCGCCGACCTCTACCACCTGGCCACCAACGGCGACGACCTGGACAAGGTCGTCGAGCGCTACGGCGACCGGATCGCCCACGTGCAGATCGCCGACGCTCCCGGGCGGCACGAGCCCGGCACCGGCGAACTCGACATCTTCGGCTACGTCGACAAGATCGGCGCGGCCGGATACCGCGGTCATATCGCCGCCGAATACATCCCCTCCGGCGCCAGCGCCGACAGCTTCGCCTGGCTGCCCACGCGATAAGGAGCAAGTGAATGAGCAAGATCGGTTTCATCGGCCTCGGCATCATGGGTTCGCCGATGGCGGGCCACCTGGTGCGGGCCGGACACGAGGTCACCGGCTACACCCTCAACACCGAGGCGCTGGACAAGCTGGAGGCCGAGGGCGGCAAGAAGGCCGGGAGTATCGCCGAGGCGGTGCGCGACGCCGAGATCGTGATCACCATGCTGCCCAACCACCCTCAGGTCGAGGAGGTGGTGCTCGGCGCGGACGGCGTCTTCGCCAACGCCCCGAAAGGCGCTCTGCTGATCGACTTTTCGACCATCCGGCCGGAGAGTTCGATCGCGATCGCCGAGGCGGGCGCCGCGGACGGATTCCGGGTGCTGGACGCGCCGGTGTCCGGCGGTCAGGCCGGTGCCGAGCAGGGCGTGCTGTCGATCATGGTCGGCGGTGTCGAATCCGATTTCACCTCTGCCACACCGATTTTCGATGCCGTCGGTAAGACCTTCATCCACGTCGGCAAGCACGGCGCCGGGCAGATCGTCAAGGCCGCCAACCAGTTGGTCGTGGGCGGCACCTACGCCCTGGTGGCCGAGGCCATCGTGCTGATGGAGTCGCTGGGCGTCGACGCGGGCAAGGGACTGGACGTGCTGGCGGGCGGGCTGGCCGGGAGCCGCATCTTGGAACTCAAGCGCAAGTCCATGGTGGCCCGCGAGTTCGCGCCTGGCTTCCGAATCGACCTGCACCACAAGGATATGGGCATCGTCGCCGACGCCGCCCGGCAGGCCGATATCGCGCTGCCCACCGGCGCGCTGGTGGCTTCGCTCATCGCAGCGGGCCGCGCCGAGGGTTACGGATCGCTCGATCATTCGGCGCTGCTGAAAGTGATCGAGAACCTCAACGGCCGCGGCGAGAGGTAGCAGCCGTGAACGCACCACGAATCGTCCTGGCCCCGGACAAGTTCAAGGGGTCGCTGAGCGCCGGCGCGGTCGCCGACGCGGTGGCCGCCGGAATCCGGCGGGTCCGCCCCGACGCCGACATCCGCTGGGTCCCCGTGGCCGACGGCGGGGAGGGGACGGTGGACGCGGCGGTGGCGGCCGGATTCGACCGCGCCACCGCGGAAGTCAGCGGGCCGACGGGCGAGGTGGTGCGGGCGGCGTTCGCGCACAACGGAAGTGTCGCGGTAGTGGAGGCCGCCGCGGCGTGCGGGCTCTCGCAGCTGCCGGGCGGCAGGCCCGCCCCGCTCACCGCGACCAGCCTCGGGGTCGGTGAGCTGCTCCGCGCGGCGCTCGATACCCGTTGCGGCACAGTTGTTCTCGGCGTGGGCGGCAGCGCCTGCACCGACGGTGGCGCCGGTCTGCTGGCAGGGCTGGGCGCGGCGCTGCTGGACGCGGACGGGCGTCCGGCGGGTCCGGGTGGCGGTGGTCTGACCGACATCGCCTACCTGGATCTGCACCAGCTCGATCCCCGCATCCACGAGGTGGAGCTGTTGCTGGCCAGCGATGTCGACAATCCCCTGCTCGGACCGGTCGGCGCCGCAAGCATTTTCGCGCCGCAGAAGGGGGCGGGCGCCGGTGCCGTGGCCGCGCTGGAGGCGGGTTTGGCGCATTGGGCCAGGCTGGTCGCGCAACGCACCGGATTCGACGCCGCCGGGCGGCCGGGCGCCGGTGCGGCGGGCGGCATCGGGTTCGCGGCGATCGCCGTGCTCGGCGCCCGCCGGGCCGGGGGCATCGATGTGATGCTCGACCTGGCGGGCTTCGATCGCAGCCTGAAGGACGCGGACCTGGTAATCACCGGCGAGGGTTCGCTCGACGAACAGACCCTGCACGGCAAGGCCCCCGTGGGTGTCGCCGCGCGCGCCGCCGCGGCGGGCGTACCGACCGTCGCCGTTGCGGGCCGCGCCCTGCTCGACGAGAACCAGCTCCGCTCAGCTGGTTTCGCCGCCGCGTACCCCCTTACCGACCTCGAACCCGACCTCCAACGCTGCCAGGACAACGCCGCAGAACTCCTGGAACTCCAGGGCGAAAGCCTCGCCCGCGCCTTCCTCCCCACCCCCGCTCGAAGCAGCACCCCATGACCATCCCCCACCTCCCGCACCCACTACACATTCCCGCACCCCCTTCAGCCACTTGTAACCCGTGCGAGAACCGACAACCAGTGCGCATCGCCGCGCCGTCGCCCCTGCGGAGGCCGGGTACCCATACCGCCGTCAATGGGTCCCCGACTTCCGCTGGGCCGATGGAGCATCTGTCGCCCTGGACCGGGCGCTGCCGGGCGCCCCGGCTCCCCGCCGCCACCTGTCTCGCCGCCGACCCGACCGTCGGCGCGCCACCGCCGCCGCGTTCCGCCCGAACCTCGGAACCCGGCACCCCGTCGACAGCAGCGCGTCCTCGGCCCCTGCGCCCCACCCCCGGGCCAGTACCGAGGGCGACGAGAGGCGCAGCCGTCGACGGGCCGGTGCACCGCGGCGAGACAGGCGTTCCGTTGCTCAGCGGCGGGGAGCCACCACCGGCAGGCACACCGTTTCGGCATCGGGCGGCGAGTCATTCCAGCGGGTAGGTCAGGCCGAAAGAGCTTGTGCCGCTCCGGTGCGGCGGTAACACGGCCGGGTAACCGGTATCGATCGTCAGAGCAGTACAGGAGTAGTCGTGAATACCAACGCATCCAAGGTGTTTCGCGCCCGGCGGGTGATCACGCCCAACGGTGAGGTCGCGGCGGCGGTGGTGGTCCGGGGCGGGCGCATCGCCGAGATCGTGCCGTTCGACGCGCCGGTCGACGCCGCCGACCTCGTCGAGGTGTCCGACGATGCCGTGCTGCTGCCGGGACTGGTCGACAGCCACGTGCATGTCAACGAGCCGGGCCGCACCGCGTGGGAAGGGTTCGCCACGGCGACCCGGGCGGCCGCCGCCGGAGGGGTCACCACGCTGATCGATATGCCGCTCAACAGCATTCCGGCCACCGTGGACGTGACCGCGCTGCGGGAGAAGCGAGCGGTCGCGGCCGGGCAGTGCCACATCGACGTCGGTTTCTGGGGCGGTGCGGTCGGCGACAATCTCGCCGCGCTGCCCGCGCTGGCCGCGGCCGGGGTATTCGGATTCAAGGCCTTTCTGCTGCCGTCGGGGGTGGACGAGTTCTGCCATCTGGACGCGGCGCAACTGGAGGCCGCCGTGCGCGCGGTGGCCGAGATCGGCGCGACGCTGATCGTGCACGCCGAGGACCCGGCCGTCATCGATGCCGCTCCGGCCCCGCACGGCCCCATCTACGCCGATTTCCTGGCCTCGCGCCCGACCGAGGCCGAGACCCGCGCCGTCCGCACGCTCATCGAGCTGGCCGAGCGGTACGACGCGCGGGTGCACGTACTGCATCTCGCCGCCGCCTGCGCACTGCCGCTGCTGGCGGCGGCCCGGGCGCGCGGGCTGCGGATCACCGCCGAGACCTGCCCGCACTATCTCACCATCAGCGCCGAGCAGATCCCCGACGGCGCAACGGAATTCAAGTGCTGCCCGCCGATCCGCAATCGCGTCAACCAGCAGGGCCTGTGGAACGGACTGCGCGACAACATCATCGATGCCGTGGTCAGCGACCACTCCCCCAGCACCGTGGAACTCAAACGCGCGGGCGGCGGCGATTTCGGCAAGGCCTGGGGCGGCATCGCCGGTCTGCAACTCGGCCTGCCCGCGGTGTGGACCGCCGCGCCGGACTGGGCCGGACTCACCGACGTCGCGCACTGGATGGCCACCGGCCCGGCCGATCTGGTGGGCCTGAAGCACAAGGGCCGCATAGCGATCGGCGCCGACGCGGACCTCTGCGTGTTCGCGCCGCACGAGGAGTTCGTCGTGGACGCGGCCGCATTGCACCACCGCAACCCGATCACCGCCTACGACGGCCGCACGCTGCGCGGCGTGGTCCGATCCACCTGGCTGCGCGGCGAATACATCACCGGCGACCATCCCCGTGGCCGCCTGCTGCAGAAAGGGGTTTAGATGAGCGACTGGTCCCAGCTACCCGACCTGGCCGTCCGCCAGGTCGGCGGGAGCGTCGTCGCCGCGAACGACGAATTCTTCGCCGAGCGGGAGAATCTCATCAAGGACGCGGCGCCGGTGTACCGCCCGCACACCTTCACCAACAAGGGCCAGGAGTACGACGGCTGGGAGACGCGCCGCCGCCGCGACGGCAGCGCCGGGCCCGACTGGGCGCTGATCCGGCTCGGCATCGCCGGAGTCCCGGTCGCGCTCGTCGTCGACACCGCGTATTTCGTGGGCAACTACCCGCCGGAGGCCTCGATCGAGGGCGCCTGTGTCCCTGGCCATCCCACGGTCGATGACCTCCTCGCCGCCGACTGGCACTCGGTGGTCCCCCGCTCTCCGGTCGAGGGCGACACCCGCAATGTCTTCGAGGTCTCCGACGACCGACGACTGACCCATGTGCGGCTGAACATGCACCCCGACGGCGGTATCGCGCGGCTGCGGGTGCACGGCACCGCGGTCCCGGATCCGCAGTGGCTCGACGACATCCCCTTCGACCTCGTGGCCCTGCGCAACGGCGGCCGGGCCGTCGCCTGCAGCGACGGGTTCTTCTCCCCGCCGAACAATATGCTGCAGCCGGGCATTTCACGGTTCATGGCCGACGGCTGGGAGATGCGGCGGCGCCGCGACGACGGAAACGACTGGGCCACCGTCGCTTTGGCCGCCGAGGCGGTGCCGTCGGTACTGGAGCTCGACACCACCCACTACAAGGGCAACGCGCCCACCCGAATCTCGCTCGACGGCTACACACCCGCCGGTGACCTGGTATCGCTGCTGGCGCCCACGGACCTGCAACCCGACGCCCCGCACCGGTTCCGACTCTCGGGCGACCGGCCCGTGAATCAGGTGCGGCTCAACGTCTTTCCCGATGGCGGCATCGCCCGCCTGCGCCTGTACGGACCGCTCACCGCGTCCGGCAGGCAACACCTGCACGATCGTTTCACCGCCACATCCGGCGACTGACCGAACGGAGTACCCCGATGGTCCTCATGTTTCTCAACGGCGACGGCATGCGCGGCGGCCGCCTGCACGACCAGATCGCGGGCGCGCCCCTGTTGCGCACCGCCCGCAGCGCACCGAAGTACCGCTACTACTCCGTCGGCGACCGCTTCCCCGCCATGATCGCCACCGAGGCCGACGGCCGCGCGGTCACCGGCGAGGTCTACGACGTACCGATGGAAACCTTGCGCGACAACCTGATTCCGGCCGAGCCACCGGAACTGGAGCTCGGCCTGATCGAACTCGACGACGGCACCGCCTGCCTGGCGACCGTCCTGCGCCACGACCGCCTCGGCTCGCCGGAACTGATCGATATCTCCGATATCGGCGACTGGCGCGCCTACCGCGGCAACACGGTCACCACCTGACCGCACCAACCGAATACAACGCTCACGCCCGAAGCCGCGCGTCTCGGTCCCGGCGTTCGCCGGGTCGACGGAAGTCGGACGCGGAGAGTGACGGCCTCTTCGCCACGACCACCTGCCGATCCGGGACGCCCACTCACACAGGACAATTGGAGTAACAAGTCATGACACGGATGCGAGCCGTCGATGCGGCCGTGAAGATTCTGGAGCTGGAAGGCGCCACGCAGGCGTTCGGCCTGCCCGGCGCCGCGATCAACCCGTTCTATTCGGCACTGCGCGCGCACGGCGGCATCAAACATGTTCTGGCCCGCCATGTCGAGGGCGCCTCGCATATGGCCGAGGGCTACACCAGGGCCGCGCACGGCAATATCGGCGTGTGTATCGGCACCTCCGGCCCGGCCGGTACCGATATGATCACCGGCCTGTATTCGGCCATCGCCGACTCGATTCCGATCCTGTGCATCACCGGCCAGGCGCCGACCTCGCGGCTGCACAAGGAGGATTTCCAGGCCGTCGACATCTCCTCCATCGCCGCGCCCGTCACCAAGATGGCGGTGACGGTCCTGGAACCGGCGCAGGTGCCCGGCGCGTTCCAACAGGCGTTCCACCTGATGCGCTCCGGCCGTCCGGGCCCCGTCCTGATCGATCTGCCGATCGACGTGCAACTCGCCGAGATCGACTTCGACCCCGACACGTATCAGCCACTACCGGTGTACAAACCGGCGGCGACGCGCGTGCAGGCGGCCAAGGCGCTGGACATGCTGACCGCGGCGAAGCGCCCGCTGCTGGTCGCGGGCGGCGGCATCATCAACGCCGGGGCCGAGGACCTGCTGGTCGAACTCGCCGAACTGCTGCGGGTTCCGGTGGTGCCGACCCTGATGGGCTGGGGCATCATTCCCGACGACCACGAGCTGCAGGCCGGGATGGTCGGGCTGCAGACCTCCACCCGCTACGGCAATGCCACCCTGCTGGCCTCGGATTTCGTCATGGGCATCGGTAACCGGTGGGCCAACCGCCACACCGGTGGGCTCGAAACCTACCGCAAGGGGCGCACTTTCGTGCACGTGGACATCGAGCCCACGCAGATCGGCCGGGTGTTCCCGCCCGACTACGGGATCGCCTCCGACGCCAAGGCCGCGCTGGAACAGATGGTCGCGGTCGCGAAGGAACGCGCGCGGGCCGGAACCCTGCCGAACTACTCGGGCTGGGTGGCCGACTGCACCGAGCGCAAGCGGACCCTGCACCGCAAGACGCATTTCGACAACGTCCCGGTGAAACCGCAGCGGGTGTACGAGGAGATGAACCGCGCGTTCGGCCGCGACACCCGCTACGTGTCCACGATCGGGCTCTCGCAGATCGCCGGGGCCCAGATGCTGCATGTCTACAAGGCGCGCAACTGGATCAACTGCGGCCAGGCCGGTCCGCTGGGCTGGACGGTGCCCGCGACGCTCGGCGTGGTCGCGGCGGATCCGGAGGCGGATGTCGTTGCGCTGTCGGGCGATTACGACTTCCAGTTCATGCTCGAGGAACTGGCCGTCGGCGCTCAGTTCAACCTGCCCTATGTGCACGTGCTGGTGAACAACTCGTATCTGGGCCTGATCCGGCAGGCACAGCGGGCCTTCGACATGAACTATTATGTGCAGCTCGGCTTCGACAACATCAACGCCGACGACTCGATCGGCCAGGCCAAGGGCTACGGCGTCGATCACGTGCGGGTCGCCGAGGGCCTGGGCTGCAAGGCGATTCGGGTCGAGAACCCGGACGAGATCGGCCCCGCCTTCCAGCGGGCCAAGCATATGACCGCGGAGTTCCGGGTGCCGGTGGTGGTCGAGATCATTCTCGAGAAGGTCACCAATATCGCCATGGGGGCCACCGATATCGACAAGGTGACCGAATTCGAGGAGCTCGCCGAGACCGCCGAGGACGCGCCGACGGCCCTACTGCCGCTGGCCTGATCCGGCGGCACGCCACAGCGGACGACGCCGCGCCGTACCCGCGATCCGGGTGCGGCGCAGCGCTTCCCATACATCAGCCGAGGAACTTCACCAAGGCTTCGATGGTCGCACCGGGCTGCTCCTCCGGGATGTAGTGGCCGCAGTCGGCGATCTTCTCGACAACCACATCGGTTCCCTTGGCAGGCATCCGGTTTCGCAGATACTCGTAGTTGCTCCGATCCCCGCCCAGCGTGAGGATCGGCGTGGTGAGCTTCCCGTAGGCGCGTTCGTCCTCGATGTCCTGATTGAAGGCGCGATACCAAGCGTTACCCGCACGCACCGCCTCCGTGGTCGAGTACGCGCGGGCGTACACCTGACGCGAGCGATCGTCGATGGTCGAGGGATCCACGGTCTGCCGCGCGAACAGCCAATCGATCAGCAGCCGAAAGCGCCCGTCCAGCAGCTGTTCCGGGAGCCCGTTCACCTGATTGAACGCGAACCACCACAGATACGACCGCGCCCCGTCCTCGATCACCGAATCCACGTGCTGATCCGGCTCCGGCAGCAACCGCAGGTCCGACAGGCCGGCGTCGGGATGCGGCACATCCAGCAGCGCGATCTTGTCCGTGGCCTCCGGGTAGTTCGCCGCGTAGGCGTGCGCCACCATGGCGCCGATATCGTGACCGACAACGCTGGCCGAGTCCAGTCCGAGCTGGCGCACCAGAGCCCGGATATCCGCCGCCATCGTCTTCTTGTCGTAACCGGCGACCGGCCTGCCGGAGCCGCCCATCCCGCGCAGATCGACGGCGATCACCCGATAGCGCCGGGCCAGCGCGGGCATCACCTTGTGCCACTGCCACCACGTCTGCGGCCAGCCGCCGAGCAGCACTACGGCCGCACCCGCGCCGCCGTCGACATAGTGCAGCCGAATCCCGTTCACCTCGGCGACACGGCTGCTGAATCCACCGTCCAGGGACGCGGCCAGCGCCGCATCGGACAGCGTTTCGGATGGGTCGGTGCTGGTCATGGCGCCTCGTTCGCTCGCGGATTAGTACGAATATCTCGTACAGTTACGGTACGAGATATTCGTACAATCGACGGGGTGTGTCAACCGGACGGTACGAAATACCCGTACAGTGAACCCATGGCCGAGTTCCATCACCCCGAGGCGGAGACGTTGCGGCTCGTGGATGTGCTCGCGGCGCTCGGCCATCCGGTCCGGATCGCGATCGTGCAGGCCTTGGCCTCCGGCGACGAACTATCCTGCGGCGAAATCCTTCCGGAGGAGCCGAAATCCAGTAAGACCCACCACTGGCGGGCGCTCCGCGAGGCGGGCGTGCTCCACCAGCGCCGCGAGGGACGCAGGCACTTCCTGACCCTGCGTCGCGAGGAACTCGAATCCCGCTTTCCCGGGCTGCTCGACATCGTCTTCGCCCAGTCCGCCGAAACGAAGAATCCGGCCTAGCCGGTCCGCCACCGGTGCCGCGGCAGCGCCTATGTTCGTGAGAGGCTCGAAGCCGGCCGACGAGAAAGGATGCGATGCACTGGGATCAGATGACTGCCTCGGCACACGACCTGCGCAAACGCGCCACCCGCCTGCGTCGCGGCGTCGGTCAGCTCGGGGTGATCGAGTCGATCCTCGACGCGGCGGACGGGCCGTGGCTCGGGACGATGGATGCCGACGGGCGCGGCACGGCGGAACTGCGGATGCACCTCGCGGGGCGGTATCGTCTCACGGCCGTCGTGACCAGCGCCGGAAAACTGAGCCTCGCGCAGATGAACGCCCCCGTCCCCGGACCGGCCGCCGAACGCGTGCTCTCGTCGAAGCCCGCGCTTCGGCGCGGCTGGGACGAGACAACGCCGATGCCCAAGCAGCCGGAATGGCTCGATCACGTCGTGGAATGGGTGTCGAACGCGAGCCTGCACGTGGGCCGCCGGGCGGTCCTCGAGTGGCAGCTCGAGGGTGCGGACCGCAAGCTGACCTCGATGAACGACACCATCGACAGCCTGCGCATCAGCCTGCTGGAGCGCGAGCAGATGCGCGACGAACTGGCCGTCGAGGTCGCGGAGATGCGCGCCGAGCTGGAATCGCTCGAGAGGCGGGAGCCGACCGATGACCAGTGACAATGCCACACGGCTCGCCGTGCTGATCGATGCGGACAACGCGCAACCCGGGATCGCCGACGGGCTGCTCGCGGAGGTGGCCACCTACGGCACAGCGCACGTGAAGCGGGCCTACGGCGACTGGACCAGCTCGAACCTCAAGGGCTGGAAGGAACAGCTGCTCGAGCAGTCGATCCAGCCGATCCAGCAGTTCGGGTACACCACCGGGAAGAACGCCACCGATTCGGCGATGATCATCGATGCGATGGACCTGCTCTACACCGGCAACCTCGACGGGTTCGTCATCGTGTCCAGCGACAGCGATTTCACGCGCCTGGCCAGCCGCATCCGCGAATCCGGGCTGATCGTCTACGGTTTCGGCCAGCGCAAGACGCCCAAGCCCTTCGTCGCCGCCTGCGACAAGTTCATCTACACAGAAAACCTCACCGGCACAACGGAAGAGTCGGCCACCGCCCGGACCCGCAAGACCGCGGCCAATCAGCTTAAGGGCGACGCCAAGCTGATGAACCTGCTGCGCAACGCCGTGGACGCGGCCTCCGACGATTCCGGATGGGCGATGCTGTCGGGAGTCGGATCTATCATCAACAAGCAGCGCCCCGACTTCGATCCGCGCACCTACGGATACACCAAACTCGGCGAGTTGTTCACGGCGACAACACTATTCGACCTGGAAGGCCGCAGCCCGGCCGAGGGCAAGCCGGAGGTAACCTACGTCCGCGACATCCGGCACCGGCCCGAGAAGAAGTAGCGCAGCGCGAATTCGCGCGTTCGACGGATCGACCTGTCCGTCGTCGGCGTGCGGGACGGCACCGGTTCGATCCTGAAGTCCGGCACCACGCAACTCGGTCATCGGCGTGATCGCGAAGATTCGATCCACCACTGGATGGTCGAGACCACGGCGGCGACGATCGACGTGGCACAGGCGATCATGGCGGCGGCGGTGATGCTGGCGGTGGCGTAAGGCGAGGGACGGGCGCCCGGCAACACCAGGTCGCCGCCGGCGACGGCCCACTGGATCCACGAACCGATCTGGCCGCCGGTATCCCAGCCGCGCTGCGTCATGTCGTACAGATCCGACGCCCGGTTGCTGAGGTGCCGCAGCGTCGACAGCACGAACAGCGCCGCGGCGACACCGGAGACCGCGGCGACCCGAGACAGCGCCCGCGCGCGCATCCGGAGGTTGATCCCCACGACGGTCACCATCACGATGATGGCGGCGCTGGTGAGAATCGCCCAGGTGCCGTTGATATTCGCGGTGGTGGGCCCCGATTTGGACCAGCCCATCATGTAGCTGGTCGTGGCCTGGATCCTGCCGAAGGCGTTGGCGCGCGCCACACCGTCCGGCCCGGTGACGGTGAGCCAGGGCAGGAACAACAGCCCGAACGTGACGGCATTCGCGCCCGCGGCCGCCAGGTAGACGCTGTGTCCGCACAGCCTTCGCGCCCAGCGACCGGTGCGGACCGAGTGCCGTTCACGCAGCCGGGTCACCCAGCCGCGCACGCTCGCGCGAGCTTCGCGCGCCGAGGGTCCGGAGGTCTCGGCCGGGGCGGCAGTTTCGGAACGGGGCCTTTCCTTCAACTGCCAAGGGGTCGGGCGCGTCATCGCCGTCCGCCACGGAACTCGGGCGCCGAACCGTCGCAAATGTGTTTCCGCACAACGGATGTCACAGACCGGAACCCACGGCAAGCCATTCCCGAATGGTAGGCGGCGCGATCCGGTACGTTCGCTGTCCTATACGCACCCTTAACGCTTGCGGCCGCGTACCGTTCATTTCCCACACGGATTCTTTGCGTCCGCTCTCGAGCCGCAGCCTGTCGAACGCCCCGCGCACAGCCACCGCCTCACACGGTCGCGAGCACGTCCTCGAAGGCCGCCTCCGCGGCCCCGAGCAGTTTCAAATCCGTCCCCAGCGAGGACTTCTCGATGCGCACCCCGCCGAGCGCGGCTGACCATGCTGCCAACGGCTCAGCAACCGCCCGGTATCACTATCGGAACACCCTCGATTCCCGAATCCTGTTGTGAACGCAACTCCATGGCCGTAGCGTGATTTGGTTGTGCGCGCCGATCCTCGTGTCTACCTGTGCCTGGCGGAGGCGGGTTTTCGCAGGCAGTGGCACTATCGACTCGCGATGTTCGCGGGCATGTTCACCAATGTGGTGTTCGGGCTGGTGCGCGCCTCGGTGCTGCTGGCGGCGGTGCGGTCCACGACCGAATTCGGTGGCTACACCTCGGATTCGATCGGCGCCTACGTCTGGCTGTCCCAGGGGTTGCTGGGCGCACTCGGCGTGATGGGCCCGCCGCTGGACATCGTCGAGCGGATCAAGAACGGTGACATCGCCATCGACTTCCTGCGCCCCGTCGACATCCAGTTCTCGCACCTGGCCGCGGATCTCGGCCGCGCGGGCTGCACCCTGCTGCTGCGCGGCCTGCCCAGCGTCGTGGCGGGTATGTTCACCATGAGCCTGGGCCTGCCGCACGCCGGCATGCCGTACCTCCTGGGCGCGGTGAGTGTCGTACTGGCGGTGACGATTTCGTTCCTGCTGCTGTTCGCGGTGAGCCTGGTCGGTTTCTGGTTGGTGGAGACCCGCGGAATCCGGCTGCTGTATCAGATCGTGTCCACGTTCCTGGGCGGGTTGTTCCTCCCCGTACACCTGTTCCCGGGCTGGCTGTACATGTTCGCGAATCTCACCCCGTTCCCCTCCCTGCTGCAAACCCCGATCGATGTGCTCTCCGGGCGGGCGAGCGGGTTCGCGGCCGTACACGTCATCGGGGTCCAGGTCCTGTGGGTGGTCGCCGGGATCGCGCTGGGCCGGCTGCTGCTGCGGGCGGGGCGGCGGAAGCTGGAGGTCCAGGGTGGCTGATTCGGACCTATCCCCCGAAACCGCTCCGGAAGCACCTGTGGCATACGGGAATTGGCTCCGACCGTATGCCGCCGTGCTGCGCTCGCGGATGCGCTCACAGCGGGCCTATCCGCTGTCGTTCGCCGCCGATCTGCTGTCCTCGCTGCTGATCGGCATGGTGGAATTCGCCGAGGTGTGGGTGATCTACCACAACGCCCGGGTGCTCGGCGGACTCGATCTGGACGCGATGCTGCTGCTGTTCGGGATGTCCAATCTCGCCTTCGCGCTGGCCCAGATCATGGTGGGACACACCGACACCCTGCCGACCTACATCCGGACGGGCACCCTCGACGCCTTCCACCTGCGCCCGCAGCCGCTGCTGCTGCAGCTGATCACCAGCGATGTCTCACTGCGCCGCCTGGCCCGCGCCGGGGTGGCGGCGGCGGTGCTGTCCACGGGCCTGGTGGTCAACGACATCGATTGGACGGCAGCGACATTCATACTCCTGCTGCTCTCGCTGGTGACGGGGGTGGCGATCTTCGCCGGGCTGTTCGTGTGCGCGGCCGGGCTGCAGTTCTTCCTCATCGACGGTTCCGAGCTGACCAACAGCTTCACCTACGGCGGCTCGTTCGCCTCGCAGCAGCCGTCCTCGGTGTTCTCCTCGCCGATGAAGCTACTGTTCGGTTTCGCGGTGCCGGTGGCCTTCGTCGCCTACCTGCCGACGATCGCCCTGCTGGGGCTGCCCGGCCCGGCCTGGCTGCCGTCGGCACTGGCGTGGGCGACGCCGATCGCGGCACTGTGGATTTGGATTCTCGCGTTGACGTGCTGGAAGGTCGGCGTGCGGCACTACCAGGGAGGCGGTGGTTGACATCTCCCTGCCCTAATGGACTGGGGTTCCTGACCTCACGGTCGGGGTTTCCGCCTCGCCGACGATCGCCCGCCAGGAGTGCTCCTATGAGGTCTTACACCATCTCCACAGACAGACACCGCCAGCCCGGCGGCCGGAATGTTCTTGGCAGCATTCACATCTCGGGCGTGGGTTGCGCCGCAGCCGCATGTCCACACCCGCACGCGCATCGGCATGGACTCCTGTACCGCGAGGCACACCTTGGACGACGGACACCACCGATCCACCGCGATCGAGGTCGGGTTGTCATTGATCCGCGTGCCGTCGCGATACCACGAGCGGGTCCGCGCCTCCGGTGCGAGGTTGCACACCTTCCGCACGCACCCGAACGTCCGCTCGAGCTCGGCAGCCTGGGCGGCGTTCGGGTAGAAGCGATACTTGTAAGCCCGCTTCACCAGCGAGGATCCAGATGAACGCGATCGAGATCACGGATCTGACCCGGCAGTTCGTGCTCCGGCGCAAGGAGGACGGGCACTGGCGCCGCCGACGCGAGGTGCTGACCGCGGTCGACCGCATGAGCTTCCGGGTCGAATCCGGTTCCGCCGTCGGCTATATCGGCGCCAACGGGGCCGGTAAGTCCACGACCATCAAAATGCTCACCGGCATTCTCGTACCCACCTCCGGCTCGGTGCGCACCTGCGGACTGGAGCCGGTGCGGCAGCGCCGCGAACTCGCGGGCCGCATCGGGGTGGTGTTCGGGCAGCGCTCGCAGCTGTGGTGGGATCTGCCGCTGCGCGAATCGTTCCGGATCCTCGCCGCCATCCACCGCCTCGATCCGGACGCCGCGCGCAAGCGCATCCACGAACTCGTCGAACAGCTGGAGATGGCCGACACCCTCGACACCCCCGTGCGCCAGCTGTCGCTGGGCCAGCGCATGCGCGCGGAAATCGCTGCGGCCCTGCTGCACTCGCCCGAACTGCTGATTCTGGACGAACCCACCATCGGACTCGACGTGCTGGCCAAACAGCGGCTGCGCGAATTCCTGTCCTACGAGCGGATCCAACGCGGCACCACGCTGCTGCTGACCACCCACGACATGGGCGATATCGAGCGGCTGTGCGAACGGGTGCTGGTGGTCGACCACGGGCGGCTGGCGTACAACGGTTCGCTGACCGGGCTGGCCGCGAGGGTGGGGGTGCGGCGCGTACTCGTGGTCGACCTCGCCGCACCCACCACCGATCTCGTCGGCCTGCCGGGCGCTCAGCTGGTGTCCAGCGAAGGCGGCGGCATCCGGCAGCGGCTGGCCTTCGACCCCGAGACCACCACCGCCGCACAACTTCTCACCGCCGTCTCCACCCGCACCGAGGTCCGTGACCTGTCCATCGAGGAACCCGACATCGAGGATGTGGTGCGCCGAATCTACGACGCCGCTCCGGGACCGCTGGGCCCCTGGCCCGGCTCGGGATCGATCGGTCCCTGACTCGGCTCCGGCTCGACCGGGCTCGGTTCCGGCGCGGTCTCGCCGGGCCCGCGCAGCGGTGCGGCCATGGGCGTCGTCTCCACCGGTTCCGGCTCGCGCGGCCCCTGGTCCAAGCGGAACGGCGGGTACTCGTCGCGCATCAGCGTGGCGTAGGAGAACACCCGGATCATCCAACGGTTCAGACCCATCACGAAGGCGAACAGGCCGCCCGGGTAACGGCCCGTGAACAGCAGGCCGATGACCGCGATCAGGAGCAGGATCGTCAGGAGCCCGACGAAGCCGCCGCCGTAGTCGCCGTCATCACCGCCCCACGATTGCCAGCCGCCGCTGAAGGCCCACAGCACCAGGTAGTGCGGAATCGCCAGCAGCCACCATTTGATCAGAACCAGCCCGCGGCTGAGCCGTTCGGGATAATCGACCTCGAGATCGGCCGGATAGTCGTCCCGCGACTGCAGGCTGAACGGCGGATAGCGATCGGTCCCGAGCGCGGACAACGCATAGAACTCCACGCGCCAGGACCACCGCAGCACGCCGACGTTGAAGTCGAACAGCGCACGGGGATAACGGCCTGTGAACAATATGGCGAAGAAGGCGATCACCGTGACGACGGCGAACGCGATGTGCAGGAAGAACAGCACGATGTAATGCGGAATGGCCAGAATCCATTTGACGATCCACTGCCACCGCGACAGACCGGGGTCGAGGTCACCGCGCACGCGAACCGGGTACGCGGGTGCTGAAGAATTCATGATCACGCTCCTTCCGGGCGTTTCGGCTCATGCCCGAGCCGTATGCGATCAATTGTTTCCCATCCGCCCGGAAATCTATGGGACTTTCCACACTGGACGTGTCAACGGCGGCGCGTCGCGGGCGTGTCGCATTCGCGCCACCTGCTGTCGTAAGGCGCGATCCCTGTTGCGGAACCGGGCCGGGTATGCCAGGTTGCTTCTGATTCTCCGTGGCGTGCACCGGAGGGTCGGCGTCGAGCGGAAAGCGAGGAGTACAAGTGCGATTCCGCCGAACGCGGCTGTTGCCGACAGGTAGCAAAAAGCTCACAACGGCGGTCCGGCTGGTCCGCCCGCGCACAATTCTCGGGCAGTTGACTCGGGTGCTGGTGGCGTCGATCGCGCTGGCGCTGGTGCTGCTGGGCGTGATCGTCGCGCGCGAGGTCGGGTCCTACCGCGATACCGACGCCACCGTCCGCGCGGTCTCGCTGGCGCTGTCGGCGCAGGATCTGATGCACGAGCTGCAGCGCGAGCGCGGCCTGACCAACGGCCTGCTCGGCGGCGACGCGGCACTGCGCGCCGCCCTCGACAACCAGCGTGCGGCCACCGACGCGGCGCGGCGGGCGCTCGATGCCGCACTGCTCGCCGACGCCCCCGGCGCGAGCCGTGTCCGCACCGCGCTCGGGCAGCTGACGGCCCTCGGCGGCACCCGCGACGGTGTCGACGCCCGCGACACCGACCGCCCCGGGGCCTTCCAGTTCTACACCGGCGCGATCGGGGCGCTCGGCCAGGCGCGGCCCGGCCTCGACCATGCCCGCGACGAGCAGGTGTGGCGCGGACTGCAGGCCCTGTACTCGCTCGGCGACGCGAAGGAGTTCACCGCGCAGGAGCGTGGATTCCTCAACGGCGTGTTCGCGGCGGGCGGTTTCGGACCGGGCGAATACTCGCAATTCCTCAACATTCGCGCCGCCAGGCAGGCCGCGGTGACCGCCTTCGAGCAGCATGCGGACGCCGACCAGCGCGCCCGGTTCGACGCGGTGGCCCAGTCGGACGACGCCGTCCGGGCCGCCGAGACCGAGGCCGTGGCGCTCGCCGCCGACCACGGGCCGCTGCCGCGGCCGGTCGCCGCGGCCGACTGGTGGACGCGGATGACC
Organism: Nocardia thraciensis; assembly: GCF_054782435.1. Classification (NCBI taxonomy): domain Bacteria; kingdom Bacillati; phylum Actinomycetota; class Actinomycetes; order Mycobacteriales; family Nocardiaceae; genus Nocardia; species Nocardia thraciensis. The sequence continues at coordinate 85,075 of NZ_BAAGSM010000027.1, read as the reverse complement.
GCGGTCATCGACGCTCAGCGCGCCGTGCAGGGCACGGCCGGCACGGCCATCGAACAGCGAGCCGATCAGCTCCGCACCGACGCCGCGGTCAAGCTGGGCGTGTACACCGGCGCGGCCGTGCTGGCCCTGCTCGCGCTGGTCGTGCTGGTGGTCGCCAGTGCGCGCGCCATCGTGCGCCCGCTGGCCGCGCTGTCGAGCGAGGCCGACGACGTGGCCTCGCGACGGCTGCCCGGCCTGATCGACGCCTGGCATACGACCTCGGGCGCCGAACCCGATCCCCCGCGCCCGGTGCGCACTCCCGCCGGAGCCAGCACCGAAATCGTGTCGGTGGCCGAGGCTTTCGACCGCGTGCAGGCCACCGCCTACGAGCTCGCCTCGCAACAGGCTCTGCTGCAACGCAATACGACCGAATCGCTGGCGAATCTGGGGCGGCGCAACCAGAATCTCGTGCGTCGGCAGCTGGCTCTGATCAGCGAGTTCGAGAAGGAGGAACTCGACCCGAAGATGCTGGCCAACATGTTCGAGCTCGACCATCTGGCCACTCGCATGCGCCGCAACGCGGAGAGCCTGCTGGTACTCGTCGGCGAGGCCAGCCCCCGACGCTGGGCGGAGCCGATCCCGCTGACCGACGTCGTCCGCGCCGCGCTGTCGGAGGTGGACGACTACCGGCGGGTGGCGCTGCGGCGGGTCGACGACATTCCGGTCACCGGCGCGGTGGTCAGCGAGCTGGCGCACATGCTGGCCGAGCTGATCGAGAACGGCCTGGCCTTCTCGCCGCCCGACCTCGAGGTCGAGATCTACGGCCGCCGCCTCGGCCAGCAATACCTGCTGGCGGTGGTCGACCACGGCGTGGGGATGTCGGCCGAGCAGCTGGCCGACGCCAATGCCCGGCTGCGCGGCGAGGCCGACTTCCTGGTGGCGCCCACCCGATTCCTCGGCCACTACGTCGTCGGCCGGCTGGCGCGACGGCTCGGCATCGAGGTGGAACTCATGGTGTCCCCGGTCAGCGGCGTGGTGGCGCGACTCATGCTGCCGGGTGGCCTGCTGGCCGACCCCGACGCGCCGCGACAGGCGAAACAGGAGTTGGAGCACGCCGTGCGGGACTCGCACGAATCGAATGGTGCGGGCCACCCCGCTATGCCCGCCGCCGGCACCTCGTCACCCTCCGCGACGGGGTCTCCGGCAGCCCGCCCTGCGATGCCCGCTGTGGGCGCGACCGGCGCAGACCGCGCCGCAGTCGCCCCCGGCAACGGGTCGGGCGAACCGTCGCCCGTCTTCACCGGTTCCGGGCTTCCCTCCGTTCTCCCCGGCCACGGCGAGAGCCGCGGCGGTGACGCGCAGCAACCGGAGGATCACCCCGGCACCGGGCCCGGACGCGAACGTCTCGGCAGACACCGTCTCGCCGCGGACCGGACTCCGTCCGGTGCTCAGCACGCCCCCGGGCAGCCCGACCCGTTCCCGACCCTGCCGCCCGGGCCGATGAAGGACTCGCTGTATGCCGCTGCCGCGCAACGGAATCGGCTCGGCACACCACCGGCTGACCCGGACTCCGGCTCCGGTTCGCCGCCGCCGCACAGCGGCGGTGACACGCCTGTAGCAGAGGTTCAACGCACACGAAACGGTCTCGTCAAGCGCGCCAAGAAGACTCGCGATGCCGGAGCCCGCCCGGGATCCACGGCCCGGCCCCCGGCGGCGCCCGCCGCCGACCGCTCACCCGATCAGGTCCGCAGCATGCTGTCGGGCTTCCGCGCCGGACACCAGCGCGGCGAATCCGGTGGGCAGCAACGGATCCCGGCATCGACCACACAGGAGGAACCCAGGTGACCACCCACCTGCCGGACACCGGCCCGCACACGTTCAACTGGATGCTCACCGACTTCGTCCGCACCACCGACGGTGTGCGCGATGCCGTCGCGGTGTCCTCGGACGGGCTGCTGATGGCGATGTCGGACGGCCTGGACCGCACCGACGCGGATCGGCTGGCCGCCATGGTGTCCGGCCTGGTCAGCCTGTCGCGCAGCGCATCTCGCAGCTACGACTTCGACGGCCTGAAACTCATCATGATCGAGATGCGCCGCGGATTCCTGCTGGTGTCGGCGATCGCCGACGGCAGCAGTATCGGCGTTATCGCGGGCAGCGATTCCGATGTGGGCCTGGTCGGCTACCAGATGGCGGTGCTCGCCGACCGCGCCGGCGCGCTGCTCACCCCGGCGCTCATCACCGAACTGAGAGAATCGCTGCGCAGATGACCGAGCCGCCCCGGCTGCCCGACCGCCGGATGATCCCGCTGAACCAGCCCGCGCCCTGGTCGGATCCCCTCGATGCGGCGCGGCGCCCCGACGCGGACGGCGCCGCCGACGAGCCCGTGGTGCGCCCGTTCCTGATGACCGGCGGCCGCACCACGCCGCTGATCGACGGGCTGCGCATCGAAACGCTCGTGCACGCCGCCCCGGCCGCGCTCTCGGCGCCGTTGCGGTTCGAGCAGCAGACCGTGGTGCGGCTGTGCCAGCATCCGCATTCGGTCGCGGAAATCGCCGCCGCGCTGCGTGTTCCGCTCGGCGTGGCCCGCGTCGTGGTCAGCGATCTGGTCGCCGCCGGGCACGCGTCGGTGCATACGGCCGATGAACTGTCCACCGCCGCCATCGAAAGGATCCGGGATCTTGTTCGGGCCCTCTGAGAACAGCCCCGCCGCACCAGAACCAGCGCCCTCCTCGGTCAAGATCGTGGTCAGCGGCGGGTTCGGGGTCGGCAAGACCACCTTCATCGGCGCGATCTCGGAGATCGAGCCGCTGTCCACCGAGGCCGCGATGACCGAGGTGTCGGTGGGTGTCGACGATCCGGGCCGTCGCGAGGACAAGACCACCACCACCGTGGCCATGGACTTCGGCCGCATCACCCTGGACCGGACGCTGGTGCTGTACCTGTTCGGCACCCCGGGCCAGGAGCGGTTCGAATTCCTGTGGGACGACCTGCTCGACGGCGCGCTGGGCGGGGTGATCCTGGTCGACACCGCCCGCGTCGAGGACTGCTACCCGGTGCTGGACTACTTCGAGCAGCGCAACACGGCATTCGTAGTGGCGGTCAACCGCTTCGACGACGGCCCGCACTTCGAACTCGACGAGGTGCGCGAGGCGCTGGACATCGACGAATCGATCCATCTGGTCGAATGCGACGCTCGCGACCGCGAATCGGTCAAGCAGGTCCTGGTCGACCTACTGGAACAGGTCCTCCTACACCGGCTTTCACACCCGGTCGCCAGCTGAGACAACCCTCCGTCACCCCGGCACGCTTTTAGCCGGGATCCACACGCGATTCCGGCCAAATGCACGCCGGAACGACGGGTGCACGACACGACACCGCCCCGGCACTATGCATGGCCGGGGCGGTGCGAGGAGAGTATGTCCGACGGGGCTCAGCCGCCGAAGGAGCCTGTCCACAGAGTGTTCAGGATGCCGTGGAAGGCAGCGCTTCCGGTGTTGAGCAGACCGCCGAGCGCAGCGCTACCAGTATCGATGATGACCGGGATCATGGTCGAACCTCTCTGTAGGGAACAGGTTTGGCACCGAAGCTCCTTGTTGGACCTCCGGCCGGAACCCACGATTCCCAGGTCTGCTTACAGATCACTGGCCTATAGCTGAGACAGTGCTGAGAGCGCCTGTGCGAAACGTCATGCTAACGAGAAGGCCTGCGGCAGCGATGGCGTCGCGCCACGAGACCCACTGCCACCTGCGAAATTCAGCCGGGTATGCTGCCCTGCGAGGAATACAGGCTGACCCCGCCCTCGTCGTCGAGAAACGCGTTCACCAGCATCGTGCGATTAGCCAGCAACTCGTCGGGCTCCGGCGCGGCGGTGGTGATGGAGATCTGCGGAATGGCGGCCCAGTTCACCACGTAGCGCTCCGGCGGCCCCGCGGCGCCGGTGACGTGCGCCAGCCGGAATACCGAGACGGTCCGGCGTTCCATGAGGTTTCGCACCACCTCGGCGATTCGCTCGGGATCTTCCAGGGCGAACAGGAAGCCGAAGGTCAGCTCCGGGGACGACACATAGGCGGACACGAAATACCAGGCTATCGGACGGCGGGCGAGCGTGGGCGGGCGCATCGCCGAGGTAGCTCCCCGATCGCGGTGGCCCAGGAGAGACACCCTCGGCGGCACCGCGTTTCGTACCGTGTCGATCATCGATCTTCGCGATCATGTGACCGGCTTGTAATGGTGTATAACGATTGTCCAGCAGCTTCGGTGTTTGGGCATCAGCCGGTTGCGCGGGTTCTTCCGACGCGCTTTCCTGAATATGTCCCGCCTTTCCCGGACAGTCTTCTATCGCATCGTCGCGGATTTCCCGGTTTCTTCACCGTGAGCGTTTGTGGTGGGCTGTGATGTCCGGGCCGCGGGGCTGCGCCGGAGCCGAGGGGAGCCCCTCCCCGATACCCCCTCGGCCCTGGCGTATCCAGTCGAGCGCACGAGGGTGGAGGGATCATGGCATCCGAATACGCCGGTGGCCGTAACAGATTCGGTGAATTGCCGTCCCCCGCGGAACTCCTGCGAGCCTTCCGCGACGACCCCGCCGGGAGCGATCACGCCGCGCTCGAGGCCGCGCACGCGCTGGTGCAGTGCCACGAGCGGCGCCGATCCGCACAGCAGGCCGCGCACGCGCCCGACGCGTCCAGCAGCCGGGTGGCCGCGTGCAGCCAGATCGTCGACGACATCGATGTCACCAGGGCGCGGCTGATCGTTCGCATCAACACCTGGGTCACCGACAATATCCGCCATCGGACCGGGGCCTCGCTGCACACCGAGACTTTGGGCGACGTCATCGATCGGATGGCGGCGAAATGGGTGGCCGCCCAGCACGCCCTCGGCCTGCCCACCCCCACCGCGCGGATCGACACCCGCTCGCGCATGAGCATGCTGTCCCACCAGGGCGTGGACAGCGAGGCACACCTCCAGTGGGTGCGCCTCGCCGAACTGGCCGACGGCTACCAGGACCTGATCACCGACGTAGCCGAACACCGCCGCCGCCTACCGGTCTTCTGAGCCGCCAAGCCCCAGTGCGCCCCTCGGTCATCCCCGCCCTGCACGGCCCATCCGTCATCCCCGGCTTGCGCGGCCCATCCGTCTTCCCCGGCCTGCACACCTATCTCTCATTCCCGGCATGCTTTTGGCCGGGATCATCACTTCTCGTCGGGGTCGACGATCTCCACATCGGCGTCGATGTAGGGCTGCTCGGTGGAGACGTGCGGGGCCTGGCGGGGCTCGTCGAGCAGCACGTCGGGCTCGTCGCCACCGGCGTCCACGTCCGCCGCGGCCTCCTTGTCGCGCTGGGCCGCGGCGGCCGCCTCACGCATCTCGATGGCGTCGGTGACCCATTCGCCGATCTCGCGCGTCACGTCCGCGACCGTGCCGGTGATAATCGTTGCGATATTGCCGACATGCCGCGCCCCGGACGACGTCAGTTCCTGGATCAGATCCTTGTTGCTTTCGAATTTTCCGATCATTCACACGCCCGCTTCGCTCGGCTGTCGCTCCCGCATCACGATAACACCGGGCTGTTCGCTCTTCCCCGCGAGCGCGGGCGGCAATGCGTACCGGAACAGTTTCAGCCACACCTGCCCGACCTGCTTGCTCAGCGGGCCGGTGGTATAGGGCAGACCGAATTTCTCGCACAGCGCGCGCACCTCGGGCGCGATCTCCGGATACCGGTTGGCGGGCAGATCCGGAAACAGGTGGTGCTCGATCTGGTGCGACAGGTTGCCGGACATGATGTGGAACAGCTTGCCGCCGCTGATATTGGCCGAGCCGAGCATCTGGCGCACGTACCACTCACCCCGGGTCTCGTCCGCGGTCTCCTCCTCGGTGAACGTCTGTACGCCGGACGGGAAGTGGCCGCAGAAGATGATCGAGTAGGCCCACACGTTGCGGACCAGATTGGCGGTGGCGTTTCCGGCCAGCGTGGACAGGAACAGCGGCCCGCTCAGCAGCGGGAACACCACGTAGTCCTTGAGGACCTGTTTACCGGCCTTGCGCAGTTGCCCCTTGGCCAGGCGCTTGATGTCGGACCACTTACGCTTGCCCTTGATGATGTTGTCGGCCTCGAGGTCGTGCAGCATCACGCCCCACTCGAACAGCAGCATCAGCAGAAACGCGTAGGCCGGATTGCCCAGGTAGTACGGATTCCACTTCTGCCCCTCGTCGATGCGGAGCACGCCGTAGCCGATGTCGCGGTCGCGGCCGTGGATGTTGGTGAAGGTGTGGTGCATGTAGTTGTGCGAGTGCTTCCACTGGTCGGCCGGGCAGACCGTATCCCATTCGAACACACGGGAATTCAGGCCCGGCTCGCGCATCCAGTCCCACTGGCCGTGCATGACGTTGTGGCCGATCTCCATATTGTCCAGGATCTTGGAGACGCTCAGCGCCGCCACCCCGGCCAGCCAGAACGGGGGCAGGAAGCCCAGGTACATCAGGCCGCGCCCGGCGATCTCGAAACCGCGCTGCGCCTTGATGATCGAGTAGATGTATTCGCGGTCGCGCTCGCCCAGGTCGGCCGTGATGCGCTCGCGCAGCTCGTCGAGCTGACGGCCGATCTCCTCGACCTCCTTCGGGCTGAGGACCAGCGGGCCGTCCTTGGTTTCGGTGAGGATCGTCATTTCCGTTCTCCCCTTTCAGATTTCGATGTCGACGTCGTCGACGGCGGCGTTGATGCAGAGCTGGATGGGCTGGTCGTCGTCGGCATCCAGCTCGCCGGTGCGTAGGTTGCGGGTGCAGCCGGACCGCCGGACCGCGGTGCAGGAGAAGCAGATCCCCATCCGGCAGCCGTACTCCGGTGTGAGCCCGGCGGATTCGGCCTGCTCGAGCAGGCTGGCGCCCTCGTTGTCGGACCGCACGCCACTCGCCGAGAAGGTGGTGGAGCCGGTGACGTCCGCCGCATCCACCGGAACGGTCGACAGCGTGAATTCCTCGGTATGCAGCCGATCATCGAGCCCCTCGGCCTCATAGATGCGACGAACCGCATCCATCAGCACGGACGGACCGCAGACGAAGGTCTCCCCCGCCGCGAACCAGGGCGCGATGTGCTCGAGGGTGTCGTAGTCGAAATGCCCGACCGGGCGCGCATCCGCCGCACACGACCACAGGGCGTCGGCGCCATGTTCCCCCGCCTTTCCGGCATGCTTCGGGCCGGAATCCACTCCGACCGCCTGACCGATCCGCTCCCCCACACTCAGGCTCGGATACCGCAGCTCGATGTGGAAGTTGTTGTGCCGCTGCGCGATATCCTCCAACTCCGCCCGATGCGGCACGGCCTCGGGCGACTTGGCGTAGTGCAGGAACACCAGCGTCCCCCGGTAGTCCTCGTCGGCGAGGGTGCGCAGCATCGACAGCACCGGCGTGATGCCGCTGCCGCCGCTGATCAGCAGGAGGCGCTCGGGGGCGGATTCGGGCAGCGCGAAGGCGCCCGCGGCGGGCGCCAGATCGACCACCATGCCCGGGGCCGCGTGGCGGTGCAGGTACCGCGAAACCAGCCCGTGCGGGTGGGCCTTGATCGTCAACTGCAGGTGCCGGTCCCGGCGCCCCTGCGGGTTGACCGGCGAATAGCACCGAGTGTGCTTGACGCCGTCGATCACCACGCCGATCTGCACGTACTGCCCGGCGCGATGGCCGGACCACTGCCGTGTCGGGCGCAGCGTCAGGGTTACCGAGTCCGACGCCGAGCGCCGCACACGGGTGATCTCGGCGCGCATATCGCGCACGGTCAGCGTCGGCCGCACCAGTTCCAGATAGCGATCGAGCGGGTGCGGCGAGGTCAATGTCTGCACCAGGTCGATGAGTCCCACTGTCGGTTCTCCAAAGCTGCTAGTCGGGCCGTGTGTGTCACCGCGGTCCGCGGGGCCCCTCAGTGCTTGTTCACAAGCGTCGGGACAACGCCCACGTTTTCGGTGCACATCTGTACACTCAGATAGTGTGCCCGCTGGTGGCATATAAGTTCAACCAGCAGATGCTGTGACCGAGGCAACATCCTTAGGAGAAGACGAATCGTGAACGGATGTATGCTCAGCGACATGAGTGAGCAGGCGGAGTCCCGCGTCGAGCGCAAGGAGCGCACCCGGCAGGCCCTGCTGGAGGGCACTCTCACGCTGGCCGCCGACCGTGGGTTCGCCGCGCTGTCCCTGCGCGAGATCGCGCGCTCGGCCGGCATCGTTCCGACGGCGTTCTACCGGCACTTCACCTCGCTGGACGAGTTGGGTACCTCCCTCGTCGACGAGGGCGTGCGCCAATTGCGTTTGGCGCTACGGGAAATGCGCCGCACCCCGGATTCGCGGCTCGCCGAGACCGTGCGCTTCGTCTTCGGCCAGGTCGCCGGGCGGGAGGAGCTGTACGGCTTCCTGATCCGCGAGCGGCACGGCGGCTCGGCCGCGCTGCGCGGCGCGATCATCGTAGAAATGCAGCTCATCACCCGGGAATTGGTGGTGGACCTCTCCAGAGTAAGGGCCCTCGACACCTGGTCGCCCGACGACCTGGAACTGGCCGCGGACCTGATCGTCTCCACGGTCGCCGACCGCATCGCCGACTACGTCGCCGCCCCCCTCCGCGACCGCCCCGACACAGTCGACCGAACAGTCCGCCAAGTCCGCCTCATAGCCCTGGGCATGGGCGCTTGGCGCTCAACCACCGCCCGCTGAGGCAACCACCCTCCCGCCCAAGCACCACTCGGCGCCCGGCCGATCCCTCCGTCATTCCCGCCGTGCCGGTCACTTCGCCCAACGGTCACTTCGCCCAACGCTGGAAACTCAGAAGGACACCCCGCGGACCTCCCGGCTTCGCGAGGTGCCCTTCCCGTATCCGAGATGGTGCGAGCACCGAGATTGATGCTACAAGGCGTCTCGAACAATTGCTCGGCAACTCTATGCACCGAGTTGCATAGTACACCGAGTATCGGTTAATCTCGCGACATGGCCCTCGAGCATGCGCTGCTGGTATCGCTGACCGAGCGCGCCGGCTCGGGCTACGAGCTGGCGCGCCGCTTCGACAAGTCCATCGGCTTCTTCTGGAGCGCCACCCACCAGCAGATCTACCGCGTGCTCAAGCGCATGGAGGAGCAGGGCTGGGTGACCGGCGAGGCCGTCGCCCAGGAGGGGCGGCCGGACAAGAAGGTCTACAGCGCCAGCGCCGCCGGTCGCGCCGAACTGGCCCGCTGGATCGCCGAGCCCAGCGAGGACGTCGGCCCCCTGCGCAGCGAGCTCGGCGTCAAGATCCGCGCCGCCGCCCACGGCGACCTGCGCGCGCTGCTGACCGAGGTCGCCCGGCACCGCGACCGGCACGCCCAGCGGCTCGATGTGTACCGGTTGATCGAGAAGAAGGACTTCCCCGCCCCGCACCGCCTGACCGGCACGGCGCTGCACCAATACCTGGTACTGCGCGGCGGCATCCGCGTGGAGTCCGGCTTCGTCGAATGGTGCGACGAGGTACTCGAGGCATTGCGCCCATCCGCCCGCCCGGATGCCCCAGCCCGGCATCCGCGTACCGCTACCGAAAGGTGAACTCGATGACCGCGAATCCCGATTCTGCGGCCGCACAGTCGAATTCGACGCCGTACCCGCATCTGTTCGAGCCCCTGGATCTGGGCCACACCACGCTGCGCAACCGCGTGGTGATGGGATCCATGCACACCGGTCTCGAGGACCGGGCCTGGGACACCAATCGCCTGGCGGCCTACTTCGCCGAGCGCGCCCGCGGCGGCGTCGGTCTCATCATCACCGGCGGCTACGCGCCGAACCGCGAGGGCTGGCTGCTGCCGTTCGGCGCCAAGCTCACCAACAGGACCGAGGCCTACCGGCATCGCGCGATCACCCGGGCTGTGCATCGCGAGGGCGGCAAGATCGCCCTGCAGATCCTGCACGCCGGTCGCTATGCCTATGTACCGTTCAGCGTTTCGGCGTCGTCGATCAAGGCGCCCATCAATCCCTTCCGGCCCCGCAAGATGTCGGGCAAGGGCATCGAGCGCACCATCGACGACTACGTGCGCTGCGCGGAACTGGCGAAGTTCGCCGGATACGACGGCGTCGAGGTGATGGGCGGCGAGGGCTACCTGATCAACCAGTTCCTGGCCCCGCGCACCAACAAGCGCAAGGACAAGTGGGGCGGTTCGGCCGCCGACCGGCGCCGTTTCCCGCTGGAGATCGTGCGGCGCATGCGCGCCGCGGTGGGCGACGACTTCGTCATCGTATTCCGGCTCTCCATGGCGGAATTCGTCGAGCACGGCCAGACCGAGTCCGAGATCCTGGCGCTGGCACGGGAATTGGAGACCGCGGGCGTCAGCATCATCAATACCGATATCGGCTGGCACGAGGCCCGGGTGCCGACGATCGTGACCTCGGTTCCCCGTGCGGCTTTCGTCGAGTACACGGCGAAAGTCAAGGCGCAGGTGAGCATTCCGGTGTGCGCGTCCAACCGGATCAACATGCCCGAGACCGCCGAGGAGATCCTCACCCGCGGCGACGCCGACCTCATCTCGATGGCCCGCCCGCTGCTGGCCGACCCGGAGTGGGTGAACAAGGCGCGCCAGACTCGCGACGACGAGATCAACACCTGCATCGCCTGCAACCAGGCCTGCCTGGACCACGCCTTCGTGCACAAGACGGTCTCGTGCCTGCTCAATCCGCGTGCCGGGCACGAGACGGAGCTGAAGCTGCTGCCTACCCGGCGGATGAAGCGGGTCGCGGTGGTGGGCGCGGGCCCGGCCGGGCTGTCGGCGGCGGTCAACCTGGCCGAGCGCGGCCACAAGGTGGATCTGTTCGAGGCCGACGACAAGATCGGCGGCCAGTTCGACATCGCGCGGCGCATTCCGGGCAAGGAGGAGTTCAACGAGACCCTCCGCTACTTCACCCGCAAGCTGGAGGTCAGCGGCGTCCGGGTGTTCCTGAACCGGCGGGTCGCCGCGGCGGAGCTGGTGGAGGGCCGCTACGACCATGTGGTACTGGCCACCGGGGTGCGCCCGCGCATCCCGAACATCCCCGGTATCGACCATCCGAAGGTGCTCACCTACGCCGAGCTGGTGCGCGAGGAGAAGCCGGTCGGCAGGAAGGTAGCGGTGATCGGCGCAGGCGGAATCGGTTACGACGTCAGCGAATTCCTCACCGTCGACGGGCATCCCTCGCTCAAGCTGGACGAGTGGAAGCAGGAGTGGGGCGTGAACAGCGACGACCCCGAGGCTCCCGGCCAGCTCGCCGAGCCGAGGCCCTCCCCCGCCGCGCGGGAAGTCGTACTGCTGCAACGCAAGTCGACGCCGTTCGGCAAGAGCCTGGGCAAGACCACCGGCTGGGTGCACCGCGCCGCGGTGAAGGCCAAGGGCGTGGAGCAGGTCGGCGACGTCAACTACGAGCGCATCGACGATCGCGGGCTGCACATCAGCTTCGGCGAGAAGCGGCTGCGCCCGACCGTCATCGAATGCGACAACGTGATCCTCTGCGCCGGGCAGGAATCCGTGCGCGAGCTGGAGGAACCGCTGCAGACCGCGGGCGTGGAGATCCACCTTATCGGCGGCGCCGACCTGGCCGCCGAGCTCGACGCCAAGCGCGCGATCGACCAGGGCACCCGGCTGGCGGCGGCGCTGTAATGCCGACGCTGACCCAGCTCGGGCTGCCGGGTGAGGAGAAGCTCTGGGCGGCACTGGGTTTCGACCTCGAGGACCGCAGGCTGCAGATCGGTGACGTGACCTGCGCGGTCGGCATGCGGCCGAGCTGGGGCTTCGACGAGCTGCGCGCCGACGCGTCGGCGCTCGGGATACCGGAGCTGGTGTGCGAGGGTGCGACCGACTCCGACGACCGGGTCGATCGGTCCCTCGAGCATCCCTCGTCTTCCAGCCTTCCGTCGGCCGAAAGCCTTTCCGGTGCAACGCATCCCAACGGCGTCACCTTCGTCGACCACATCGTGTACACGGTGACAGACCTGGACGAGGCGGTCGCCGCGCTGGCCGATGTGCTCGGCGCCGCGCCCCGCCGCCGCTTCCGGCCCCGCGGCCCGTCCGGCCCGGAGATGGCCTTCTACCGGGTGGGCGAGGCGTTCATCGAGGTCGTCGCCACCGGTCAGGCCCCGGCACTGATCGGAATCGCCTTCGGCACACCCGACCTCGATGCCACGGTCGCGGCCGTCCGCGCCGCGGGCGGGCCGATCAGCGACCCCAAACCGGCGGTCCAGGGCGGCCGCATCGCCAGCGTCTGGACAGGCCACCTGGGCTGGGGCGTCGCCTTCATGGAACCCGAGCCGCGCTGAGCTCGGCGCGATCACGGCCGGTAGGCTCGCCCGCGTGAGCCTGCCTGCACCAACCGCCGAAAACCGTGCCGTCGTCACCGGAGCCTCGTCCGGGATCGGATCCGCGCTGGCCGAGGAGCTCGCCCGGCGCGGGTACTCGGTAATCCTGGTCGCCCGCCGCGGTGACCTGCTGACCGAGCTCGGTCAGCGGCTGACCGACAGGTACGGTGTCACCGCCGAGGTGCGCGCGGTGGACCTGTCCGACCGCGAGCAGCGCGCGCCGCTGGCACAGGAGCTGTCGGCCCGCGATATCGCGATCCTCTGCAACAACGCCGGCGTCGCCACCTTCGGCCCGGTCTCGGACCTCGATCTCGACTTCGAGCGCTCGGTCATGGAGCTCAATGCCGTTGCGGTGCACGACCTCACGCTCGCCGTGCTGCCCGGCATGATCGCCCGCGGAGGCGGCGGCGTCCTTGTCACCGGGTCGGCGGCGGGCAATATGCCGATCCCGAACAATGCCACCTACGCGGCCACCAAGGCGTTCACCAACAGCTTCTCCGAATCCCTTCGCGGCGAGCTGACCGGTACCGCGATCAACGTCACCCTGCTCGCACCGGGCCCGGTCCGCACCGACAATCCGGATCAGGACGAGGTCGGCGGCAAGATTCCGGACTTCATCTGGGTATCGGCCGCCTACACCGCCAAGATCTCCATCGATGCGCTGGAGCGCAACAAGATGCGGGTGGTTCCGGGCTTGATCAGCAAGGGAATGAGCGTGGCGGGGCAGTACGCGCCCCGCGCGCTCACCGCGCCGATCGTCGGTTCCTTCTACAGGAAGCTGGGCGGGAGCTGACCGCGGCGCGGCAGCGGCGATTCCTCCGCGCGGCGACTCGGGGATGAGCCCGTAAGCCCGAGTGTCGCTGGTCACACGGGTGTCAGCAGGCCGTCAAGATGGCCGGGGGCGGCTGTCAAAGCCGTGTATCCGAGCGGTTGCGCGCCCACGAAACGGCGTAGTCCTGTCGGTGGCCCCGCAGCACAGGCGAAAGCGGGGAACACAGCAGGAGAGACCGTGACGCTGCTCGAGATATTCCCCTCGTTGCGATCGGGAATGCCGTCCCCGCGTGTGGACACGACCGTCTGGCCGTGCGAAACCCACTACGACGACCTCGGACGCATCACCGTCGGCGGAGTCGCCCTGGCCGACCTCGCCGACCAGTACGGCACCCCCACCTACGTCCTGGACGAGACCGAGGTCCGCCGCCGCTGCCAGGCCTATCGCAAGCACTTCCCCGACGCCGAGATCATCTACGCGGCCAAGGCGCTGCTGACCAAGGCCGTGGCGGGCTGGGTCGTCGAGGAGGGCTTGTCGGTGGACGTGTGCTCGGCCGGTGAGCTGGCGATCGCGCTCGCCGCCGGTGTCGATCCGCGGCGGATCGTGCTGCACGGCAGCGGTAAGCCGTTCGCCGAACTGGAGGCCGCCGTCGCCGCCGGGGTCGGGCGGATCGTGATCGACTCGCTCACCGAGATCACGCTGCTGTCGGCGCTCGTATCGCGGCCGCAACAGGTGCTGCTTCGGTTGTCGCCCGGCATCGATGTGCACGGGCATCCGGCGGTGAAAACCGGTGTGGCAGACCAGAAATTCGGCTTTCCGCTGGGCAGCGCGCAGGCCGCCGAGGCGGTCGAGCGGATCCTGCGGCAGCCCGGCCTCGAGCTGGTCGGCTTCCACTGTCATCTGGGCTCGCAGATCCACGACCCGGACCACTACGGCGAGGCGGTGCGCCGGATGGTGGGCGCGATGGCGCACGTGCGCGACGAGCACGACGTCGTGCTCACCGAGCTCGACCTCGGCGGCGGGCACGCGGTGGCCTACCGCTCCGGCGACGCCGAGATGAATCTGTACGTGCTCGCCGACATTCTCGACGATGCGCTCGATGCCGCGTGTGCGCGCCACAGCTTCCCCCGCCCGCGGCTCGCGCTGGAGCCGGGCCGGGCCATCGTCGCCCGGGCCGGGGTGACGCTGTACCGCGTGATGACGGTCAAGCACATCGAGGGCGGACGCTCCTTCGTGATCGTCGACGGCGGCATGAACGACAATCCGCGGGTCGCGCTCTACGGCGCCCGCTACGACGCCGTTGTCGCCAACCGCCACCCCACCGGCCCGCACATGACCGCCACCGTGGCGGGCCGCTACTGCGAGGCGGGCGACATCCTGGCCGCCGACGTCCGCCTGCCCGCCGACCTGCGCCCCGGCGAAATCCTCGCCATCCCCTGCACCGGCGCCTACCACCACAGCCTCGCCTCCTCCTACAACGGCGTAGGCCGCCCACCCCTGATCTCCGTCCACAAGGGCCGCTGCCGCGAACTCATCCGCCGCGAAACCCCCGCGGACCTCCTCACCCGAGACCTCGGCTGAGCCACCCACCACAAATCCCGCGCCCCTCGCGAATTCACGCACCCTCTCCAGGATCTGCATGGGGTGCGGGAGTGCGCGAGAGAAACGCCCGCATCCCTCGCGCAATGCCCGTAGCGTCAGCGACGGCGGGTGCCGAAGATGCTGCGGCTGATTTCGCGGCCCGCGGCGGTGGCGGCGGACCGGAGGAAACCCTTCACCGCCGGGTTCTTCATGATGCGCTCAGCGGCCGAATCCTCAGCGGGAGGCTTGCGTGCGGGGCTGCGGTCGGGCTCCGGTTCCGGTTCTGCCGCAGCCACTTTCGCGGCCATCAGCTCGTAGGCGGATTCCCGGTCGATGGTTTCGCCGTACTTGGCGTGCAGCGGGCTGGACTGCGCCGCCGCGCGGATGGCGTCCTCGCCGATGGTGTCCATCAGCGAGCGCGGCGGGCGCAGGCGGGCCCACGCGACCGGCGTCGGGGCGCCTTTCTCCGACAGCACCGTCACCACGGCCTCGCCGATGCCCAGCGAGGTGAGCGCCTTCTCGAGGTCGTACGCGTTGGTCTTGGGGTAGGTGCGAACCGTCTTGGTCAGCGCCTTCTGGTCGTCGGGGGTGAAGGCGCGCAGCGCGTGCTGGATGCGCGCGCCCAGCTGCGACAACACTTGATTCGGGATGTCGGTGGGCAACTGCGTGCAGAAGAACACGCCGACGCCCTTCGAGCGGATCAGCTTCACCGTCTGCTCCACCTGGTCCAGGAACGCCTTCGACGCGTCCTTGAACAGTAGATGCGCCTCGTCGAAGATGAAGACCAGTTTCGGTTTGTCCATATCGCCGATCTCGGGCAGCGTCTGGAACAGATCGGCCAGCACCCACATCAGGAAGGTGGAGAACAGCACCGGCCGCGACGCCTGCGCGCCCAGCTCGAACAGCGTGATCACGCCCTGTCCGCCCGCGGTGCGCAGCAGATCCGACGGATCCAGCTCCGGTTCGCCGAAGAACGTGTCGCCGCCCTCGCTCTCCAGATTCACCAGCGCCCGCAGGATCACCCCCGCGGTGGCCGCCGAGACACCGCCGATGCCCTGGAGATCCTCCTTGCCCTCCGGGCTGGTGAGGTGCTGGATGACCGCGCGCAGATCCTTCAAGTCCAGCAGCGCCAGTCCCTGCTTGTCGGCCCAGTGGAAGATCAGTCCGAGCGTGGATTCCTGGGTTTCGTTGAGCCCCAGCACCTTCGACAACAGCACCGGACCGAACGCGGTGATGGTCGCCCGGATCGGCACCCCGATCCCCTCGGTGCCCAGCGAGACGAACTCGGTGGGAAAACCGGCAGGGGCCCAGTCGGTGTCGCCGGTCTCCCGGGCCCGCGCGGTGAGCTTGTCGTTGGAGTGCCCCGGCTGCGACAGCCCCGACAGGTCGCCCTTCACATCCGCCAGCACCACGGGAACCCCGGCGGCGGACAGCTGCTCGGCGATGCCCTGGAGGGTCTTGGTCTTACCCGTACCGGTGGCACCGGCGACGAGACCGTGACGGTTCATCGTCCGCAGTGGAATCCGCACCCGCGCAGTCGAATCCACCGTATCGTCGATCACCACCGCACCCAGCTCCAGCGCCGCTCCCTCGAAGGCGTACCCGGCTGCGATCTCCTGCGCGACCGGGTTCGAACCATCGGAATTCGACGCCGTCGGCTTTGTGTCGGACTCCGAGCCGTCCTCCGCCGCAGCGGTTTTCGCGGCGGAATCCGAATCCACCTCCGCCGCAGCCTTACTCGCCGCGGCCTGGGTAGCCTCCGCCTCGGCTTGCGCCTTCCTCGCGTCGGCCTTCTTGCTCTCGGCCTTCGCCTCCTGCGCCTTCGTCGCCTCGGCCGCGGCCGCCTCGCGTTCGGCGGCCTCCGCCGCCGCGGCCGCCTCCGCCGCGACGCGGGCGGCCTCCTCGGCCGCCTTCCGCGCCGCCTCCGCCTTCTCCTGAGGAGTACTCATCGCCGACCCTCCGTCTGCCCTGCCAACTTCCCGCCAACAATGCCGACCGCCTGAGCGAAGCACGGATCTGCGAAAACCTTATCCCCAACCATCCGAATAGGTGCCGCAACCGCCCCCAGCAACTCCGTAGTGACGCACAAACCCACCCGCGACACCACTTGCCACGGACACCGACAACCGCGAGCGCCCCGCCTGAACTCTTCCCGCACCCCGTGCAATCTCTCGCACCCGCTACAAGCGCTGCAGCGGGTGCGAGAACCAATGCGGGGTGCGGGATGGGGTGCAGTGCTGCGGGTTCGCCGAACGGCGGACGGCCGCGTTGTAGTGTCGACCGAGTGTCGGACAAATACATGGTGTCAAATTTGACGCTTGCGATACACGCTAGTCCCAGGTAAAGCACTTTAGGGTCGCTGCCTAGGCCATCCGTGTAGCGTCACACGGACGTGCCCAGCCACGAGGCGAACCCAACCAACGACTCGCTTTGCCGTCGCTGGGCAGCTGCAATCCCATGCAACGTCTCTCGGACTGACGGGTGCAGCCGTGTCTGCTGCGGCGCTATCGCTCGGGCCTTGTTCAGGGCCATCAGCGCCGTATCGGGTTTACCCGCCATCAGCCAAGCCCTGGCGTTGTCCTGCCAGTGGTGACCGATCCGCGTGGGCTTGTCATAGCCCCTCGGGATAGCCAGCTGTGCGCCTTCGTGCGCGGCCTTGTGAGGGTCGC
This sequence comes from Nocardia thraciensis, assembly GCF_054782435.1. Classification (NCBI taxonomy): domain Bacteria; kingdom Bacillati; phylum Actinomycetota; class Actinomycetes; order Mycobacteriales; family Nocardiaceae; genus Nocardia; species Nocardia thraciensis. The sequence goes on along the minus strand of NZ_BAAGSM010000027.1, from coordinate 67,750 downwards.
CGGATTCCAGCTCGATAGCGTGCCGATGGAACTCGACGTTCAGCGGTCCGAACGATGTCATGTACAGGTCTGTCTCGCCGGTTCGTTCCGCATACTCCTCGGCGGCGTCGACATGCGCTATGGCGTTGGTGTAGTTGAGTTTGCGCGCTTCATTGATGCAGCCAGCAAGGTGCGAGTACCCGGCCATCACGAGGCCGGCCGGGGTTGTGTCGTTCTCGGCGCGACCGATCACGGATTCAACCAGCTGACCGGCGACGTTCGATTCACCCATGTGTGTCAGCACGCGGGCGCGAGCCAAAACCGAGAAGTCGCCGTATCGGAGATCCGCGCCGAGCGGCGCATAGTGGTCGGCCAAGTCCAGGGCGGGGATGGTTAGTTGAGTCTGGCCCACACGGCGCGCCGACCATTCCGCGAAGATGTACGCCGACGCCAGCAGCGAGTACGCGCGGGCTTGGTTGTCCCCTGTCGTGTCTCGGACGGCGCCGTGCAGACGCCGGATGATGTACGGCAGCGCCTCGATAGTCTGCCGGGTGCGGTCGGCGCGATACAGGCGACGAGTCTCGTTCAGGTCCGCCTCGATTGCGTCCAGCGACCCTGGTTCTTCAGCGCGGGCGTAGCGGCCTTCGGCCAGTAGCACGGTGAGCCCGTTTACCGCGTCGGACATCGGCTTGCCGTCGTCGTACGGCGCCCCGGTCAGCTGCTCGGGAAGGATGCGCAGCACCTTCGCCACCGCGGAAATCAGGCCAGGACTGGCCGGTTCGCGACCTTGCTCAACGGCCTTGACGAGACTCAGACTGTAGGTTATCCGGTTCGCCAGGCCGCGCTGAGTGAGGCCCGCAAGCTTCCGCTCGCGAGCAATAGCTTCGCCCGCTGTGGTCATAACCCGAGGGTAGATCGTTCGGCGCGGTCGCGCTCCCGTTGTCCCTTTCCTGTCCCTTGACGGCACCCCGATCCGCAACTCTCATAACCGGCCCCGCCGCCGGGTCGATGTAGTGCCTCTTCCCGCAGTCGACCGACCCAGCCTCCCAACCGGTCGACGGCGAACCGCTCCCCGGTGGCGGGCGCCGGTCAATGACCGAGCTGTGAGAGGAAGTCATGGATTCCGGGGAACAGAGTACTGATCGGCCCACTGCGGTCTGCATGGTCCGAGGTGATGTATCGGGGCTGAAGGCCCCAGAGCACGCGGTCCTAGCGCAACGGCACGCCGTGCAGCTGGGGTACATCTGGCTCTACACCGTGAGGCCGCCCGCCGACTATCCGGACCCGATCGGGTACGGGCTCGGCATGGCGGCCGGGCTCAACGCCGATGCACTCGTGGTCTACGACCTGGCTACGGTCGACAACGACCCGAGCCGGACATGCGAGACCTTCACCCTGGAAACCGTCAGCCCGCCGAACACGTGGATGGCAACGCTGCCAAGTATCGCCAACTCCGATCACACGCACCCGGACCAGCCACTGACAGCGGCCGAGGCGCATCGAATTCTTCAGCAGCACATCGGATGTCGTGCCGTCGCGTGTCCACGCAAGCAGAGTGCGTACTCCCACTTGGTTCGAATCGGGAAGATCGTCCCCCCAGTGGATACCGTCAGGGAGCGTGCCGCCGCACGGGGTCTCGATACCCCGCCCAGCATCCCCGAACAGTCCGAGCCATCGGGTCCGGACTTGCAGACCTTGTTGAACCTGCTCGACGGCCTTGCCAGCAACGCTACCGACTCCCACCTGTTCGCGGCACGGCTGTCCCCGGGCTCGGAAGGGTAGGCGGCCATGGGCTTCGACTGGTTGGGCCGCCGCGCACTCCCCGGTACAAGCGTGCGGGGGATTCGAGAACGCCTGAAGAGGGAGCAAACGTTGATCGGCTGGACACACGAAGCGCCAGACGGGCCGCTGACGGTCGGTGAGGCGCACAGGATTACCCAGCAGCACAGGGACTGCCGACTGGAGGACTGCCCGCGGAAACGCACTGCGTGGCAAACACTCGTTGAGGCCGGGAAGATCAAACCGGACAGCGGACGGAACTATTAGGCTTCCAGCCCGACCCACACCGTCACGAGGAGAGGCAGCCGGACGTGAACGACGATCAACTCGGATTCGACATCCCCGTCGATACCACCACCGAGGAAACCCCGTGGGCAATGTGGGCTGATCCTCAACGACAGGCAGCGCAGGTCCGGAAACTCCTGACTCGCGCCGAGCTGCCCGCGCTGCCTTCGGAGCCATGGGATTTCGAGAAGGACGAACCGAACCAGCTCAATGATGTTGTCGCGGAGCTATTTCCAGACCTGGACGCAGTGAAGCAAGACGCGGATGTGGCTGATCAGCTTGTGTGCATGATCGGCCAATGGTTCACGAAGTATCTCGATGCCACATGGGTCGACGTGACCGGACTCCCAACCACCGGAATCAACGACACCACCGCCCTAACTCTCTATGCCGGCTTCACCCCAGCGCTTGCGTTTCCGCATCCCGGATGGAAGACATGCACCGCCGATGTATTCGTGGAATACGTTGTGGCGAACGAGTTCTTGAGGATCGTTGAGCTTGTGGGGCCGGGATACTGGCGGTTGCGGAAGGCAGGCCAGGGCGGCCCGCTGTTCTCCGAGTTGGCGCACGACTCCGACGCGCCACCGTTCATGTAGTCCACGGGACAAACCCTCGGGGGGTGCCCGCTATGGGCGACGGATACGACAACGATCGGGAGAACTATCGTCCCGAGGAACGCGGCCGGATCTTCGAAAACGGTTGCGACAGATACTTCAAGGATCGGGAGCGCGGATACGTCCGTGACTCCCGCACCTTTGAGGGACGTGACGGCCGGATGCAGGTCGACAAGGTAAAAGAGGGGCCCGACCGTACCGATACGGTCGAAGAGAAGTCCGGGCGCGTCGGCGGCACCAAGGATGAAACACAGCTGAAGGTAATCCGGGAGCTGTTCGACCGGGGTGATGTGGATCACCACACGCTGAGGTCTGTTGAGGGTGAGGCGATTTCGAAACAGGCGCGGGAGCTGATCGACGGGCTACTGCGGGATTACCCGGAGAGGTTCACGCATCAGATCATTTCGAGAGCCGACGCTCGAGAGATCTGGGCGAAGGGGTTGCAACGCGAGCCAGGACAGCAACTCGAGATCCCCGAAGTCGGGGAGAAGGCACGCCAGCAGCGGACGCAGCAACGGACCAGGCGGCGGGAGGAACGCCAGCGGGAGGAACGCGCGCGAGTCCAGAAGGAGGCAGCCGAACGCGCGGCGCGGGAGTTCCCGACGATGGGAGAGTTGCTGGCGCGCGGGCGCGGGGAGTCAGAGACTGCGGAGAAGGGCAGCCGGACCGAACCAGACGCGGCAGAGAAGGCAAAGGCACGAGAGGCAGCCGACGCCGCGGAGAAGGCGAAGAAGGGGCGGGAGGCGGCCGACGCTGCTGCATGGCAACGTCAGCGAGAAGCGGCCGATCGGCTCGCACAGGCGGGACGCGACGCACGGGAAGCAGCAGCCAGGGGGCTGCCCGGCGACATGGCTCGCGAGGCAGCCGACATTCTGAGGGTCACCCAGCCGACACCAGGCGTCGAACCACTAACCCGCGACCAAATAGAGGCGGCGCGGACACGCGCCGGTCGAGACGAACGCGGAAGGGAACGCGAGATCGGGCCACGGACCCGGCATTGAGCGCGGGGGATGAAACAGATTGCGGCCCATGCCGATAGACCCGTGCCGGTAACGGCGTGCGAGTAGAAGGTGTCCAGGATGAGGAAAATTCTCGGCGTAGCGGTTATACCGCTAGCGCTGGCGGCGTGTTCGTCGGAGCCAAGCGGCACGGCGGAGCCAACGACTTCGGTTCCGGTGCGGGTGGTCTCAGCCGACGATCCGAGGTCGCAGCAGGCGCTCGAAGCGGCGTCTCGGCGGATGAGTGATCGGGTAGCCGCGAAGGATGTAGATCAGGTGTGGGAGGTGTACTCGGCCCGCTGCCAGGCGCAGATGGACAACCGGGATGTTCTCCGGATCATGCTGGAGAAGAACGGGGAGGGTCGGAATCCTCAGATCACGTCGGTTACCGCGAAGGTGAACGGTTCGTCCGGTCAGGTTGTAACGGTGGATGCAGATCCGGCCGCGCCAGCGTCCTCGATGCAGCCGCGCACGTGGACGTTCATCGACGGCGCATGGCGATTCGACAGCTGCTAGGCCAGAAACACGAAAAGACCCCCTCCACGAGGAGGGGGTACTTCACGTATCCGATTGGGCATCGGCTGCGGGTCAGTGTTATTGGCCCGCGGTCACAGTATCAGCGGCCCACGCTCAGCTACTCACAGCCTCCGCTGTAGGAGCTGCCTGAATCGCACGATCCGGAGGAGTAGCTACCGGAGTCGTACGACGACGAGGCGGCCGACCAAGCGTTCTCGATCGCGACCGATGTCGAGTCGTAGCCGTAGCTGTAGCGGCGCTTCTTGTCCTTGTCCTTCTTGGTCACTTTTCCTCCAGTTCCAGTATCCGAGCGGTCATCCGCTCGATTTCCATCTCCAGGCCGTACTGCACGGCGATCAGTTCGTCCTTCTCGGCGTCGAGCCGGTCCGACTCGTCGAGAGCGTCTTGTGTGCGGCGGACCAGCTCCGGGATGACTCCGTGAACGAACGCGATGAACTTCGCGTCGGCCTCGTGCATGAAGTCCGCGATCGAGGCACTGCCGGCCTCCGCCGGTGTCGCATCCTCGGTCATGATGCAGTAGCCGTCGATGATGTCGTTCTCCTTGGCGAACCACGTACGTTCCTCGGCGCCAGAGGTTTTCGACCAGAGCTGATACAGCGCGTCGAAGAATTCTTGATCGTCCATCAGCCCTCGATGATCTCCACGAACGGGCCGTAGTCATGGTCCTTCGCGAAGTCGTCGTTCCAGACCCCTCCTAGGATCGGCCCCCACTGGCTACCGAGGCCGACGTTCCGGTACTCCCAGCGGTCGCCGGCCGAGTCCCGGACCGGGACACCTACCGGGACGTCCCTCAGTTCTTCCCACTTCCTAGGACTCTCTGCATCCGGCGCGGGGATCGACCACGGCCGGAGGTCGGCAGCGTTCCGCACAGGGAGTCGCTGGTCTTCCTGGCCAGGCTGGGAGATGACCAGCTCTCCCCACGGTCGCACGAACACCGGACGCCAGCCTCGGCGCTCCAGCTCCTCGACGACCGCCTTCACCCCTTCAGCCTCGCGGCCCTGCTCGAACGGTGGGAGGTCGTCCCAGGTGTCTCCCTCGTCGGGGTCGTCGTTCATGCCCACCAACACCTACGCAGGACTCCGCGTGAGCCGAGGCTCGCTCGCCGACTCCGCCAGTTGGAACGATGTCCGGATCTACTCCGGGCTCAGCTAGATACAACGAGACCCCCTCCTTCGGGAGGGGGTCTTTTGTGTTTACGAGGCCATCCGAGCTACCAAGTCCTCGGGCACCGTCAGCTCGTAGTGTAAGACACCCGGCCCTGTCCGGGTCCGGTCCGTCTGCTTGATCCTCAGCGTTACCCCGTACTTCAGCAACAGCTGTCGCCGCTCCTCGGGTGTCTCGCAAGCTTCCCAGGCTTCGCGGTACGTCCGGCCGGTGTCCTCGTACTTGTAGCCCCCTTCTTCGACCGGCGTCTGCTCTAGCGCCTCAATCCGCGTGTCCAGCGCGGACATCTGTTCCTTCAGCCGGTCCTTCACGCTCTGCGATTTCGCCGTGGCCAACATTGCGGCGATCTCACCTACCGCCTCTTGCGCCTCGGCCAGCTCTGCGGCGCTGTTGCTCGGAGGGACGTAGATGCGCTTGCGCTCCGGCTTGTCGCCTACGTCAGCGAGAAAACTCTCCTCCAACAGCTTTTCGACACTGCCGGCGTCCATCATCGTCTTGGACGAGCAGCCCTTAGTGATGCAGTGGTAATAGCGATACTCCTGTTTGCCGTAGTCCCGGGGCATCACCCGATGCGCGTGCTGTTTGCGACAGTCGTAGCAGTACGCCACACCGAGAAGCGGTTGGGTGTTCCTGGTTCGGACCGGTCCGGTGCGTCGCTTCTCCAGGGCTTCCTGGATGTCGTCGAACCGCTCCTTAGTCATCAGAGGCTCGCCGTACTGGATCGGCATGCCCTCCATGTCCCGAACGGTCTCTTTGTCTCGGGTCGCGTAACCCAGCAAGGCCGTCTTGTTCTGCATCGTGTCCCAGATCGCCTTCGAACTCCACTTCGATCCGCGTAGGGCATCGCGCTTCATCTTGCGGAAGTGCTCTGACGGCGGGAGTACATCGTCGTCGTTGAGCTGGTCACGAATCCAATCAACTGCGTTCCCCTGGATCAGGAGGTCACCGATCCAGTCGATCGTCTTCTTCGCCTCTGGATCAATAGCGAGAGTCCATCCGACACCCGACTTCTCCGGGATTCGTCCGAACGGCGGGCGGCCTCCCGGCCATCTGCCAACCTCCAGGAGCTTCTTGCGGCTGAACTGGATTCGCTCGGTGATTGCCTCAAGCTCACCTTCCGCCATGCCAGCGATCACGTTGGCGATCATTCGCCCTACCCAGTGGGACAGGTCGAAGTTCTCTGTGACCGAGACGAGTGTCTTGTTGTTCTCTTGGCACCAACCGATCATCTTGTTGAGATAGATGGAACCGGTCGCGATTCGGTCGAGCTTCCACCCGGCGATCTTGTCCCACTCGGCGGCTCGGTCCTCTTTCAGCCATTTTCCCAGCTCCGGCGTGTTGAACGGATCGACGGTGCGGGAGACATCTATGTCGACAGCCCAGCCGATCACCTGGTCATCGTTAGCCTTGGCATAGGCTTTGATGATGTCTTGCTGTCGCTCGGGACTGGTGGACTCGTCGGTGAAGCGGGATAGCCTGATCCGACCGAGAACTCTCTGACCTGCCATAATTGGAGTATACAAAGCATGAACTACCTGGTGTGGATGGATTGCGAGATGACGGGCCTGCGACTGGACAGCGACAAGCTGATCGAGGTGGCCGCGCTGGTGACCGACAGCGATCTCAATATCCTCGGCGAGGGTGTGGACATCGTCATCCACGCCGACGATGCCGCGCTGGCCGCGATGCCGCCGGTGGTACAGGAGATGCACGCCCGCTCCGGCCTGACCGACGAGGTGCGCCGCTCCACCGTCACCATGGCCGAGGCCGAGCGCCAGGTCCTCGACTACATCAAGGAGTACGTGCCGTCCCCCCGCACGGTCCCGCTGGCCGGTAACTCCATCGCCACCGACCGCGGCTTCATAGCCCGCGACATGCCCGAACTCGACGCCCACCTGCACTACCGCATGGTCGACGTGAGCTCGATCAAAGAACTGTGCCGCCGCTGGTACCCCCGCATCTACTTCGGCCAGCCGGAGAAGGGTCTCACCCACCGCGCCCTGGCCGATATCCAGGAGTCGATCCGCGAACTCGAGTACTACCGCCGCACCGCCTTCGTCTCCGCGCCCGGCCCGTCCACGGCGGAGATCGCCGCGGTCGCCACCTCCCTCACCGAAGGCAGGACCAGCGCAAAGGCCTCCCAGCAGGGAGCCGATTAGGTCCCGCGCCGCGGTACGAGTTACGATCTAGCCCGGCCGGTTCGCGAAACCGGTCATGGTGGGCGTAGTTCAGTTGGTAGAGCACCAGGTTGTGATCCTGGCTGTCGCGGGTTCGAGTCCCGTCGTCCACCCTGAAGGGGCAGGTCAGGAAGTTCCTGACCTGCCCTTCGTCTTGCCGTACGGCTGTGTCAGGGCAACACCTGCGGAACCACGTTCGGGTTCGTGGCGCCGACCACGGCACCGATCAAGGCGCCGATGGCAGACCCGGCGGACCCGGTCACCGAGCCCGTCGCCAGGCCGACGGCCGATCCGACGGCGGAACCGACCGAGGCGCCCGCGGACGCTCCGTTCAACACCGGGTCGGGGATCAGAGCGTCAGGATTGGTGGTGACGTCCTCGCTCTGCAGCGGAATACCGGCCACGGGTTCGGCCACCGGCCCGGAATCAGCCGAGGCAACCCCGGCGAACACACCCACCGCAACCATCGGCAACCCCACAACCGCCACCACGCGCCGCGCCGTCACCAAGGAATCTCGAAGCATCAGTCCCCAACCTCTTTCCAGGGGGTGCAACCACACCCGCATTACCCGAATGGCATCAGCCACTCGACTCAAACAATACTGCGGCACAAGCAAATTCGTGGCCACATCGACAAACGCCTTGGCGCGGCGAAGATCTCGACACGACCGCCCGTCAACCAGAAGCATCTACTGAGTACATCGGACTGCGGCGCATCGGGCCAGTGTGGACGCGTGGTGTGGACGCGATGCGAGCAACCCCACGTCCGCCCTGCCGACGCGCCATCGAACCTCACCAATACCAACTCGAACCCCGGATCGGCGGTGTAGGCATCGAACCGATTCATGTTCGCGTACCGCGGGCCAGTCCGATACCTGCGGATCGACGACGCGCCGAGGTCGGCGTTGCGGGATAGTATGCAGCCGCAGGGTTTCCGGTCGTCGTTCAGTCGAGGGAGTCCGAGCGATGCATCGCCGGGGTAAGGAGATCAGTCGGCGCGGCGCGCTGGTGGCGGCCGGGGCCGTGATCGCACTCACCGCGATGGCACAACCGACGCGGGCAGGGACGATCACACCCCAGGCGCCGACCGGCCCCGACGAGCCGCGAAAACGCGCCCACCTGGCCGAACAGGCGATAGCCGAGCGACACCTGCGCACGCTCTGGGGACAACCGGGCAAGCAGCTGGGCATGCTCGTCTGGCCGTCGTCCCTGCTGGACCAGTCGTTCGCGAAGTGGTGTTATTGGTGGCAGGCCCACCTGCTCGACTGCGCGGTGGACGCCGCACACCGCGCCCGCACCCCCGAACGCATCCACCGCGTCGTCGCCGTCGCACACGGCATCCGGACCCGCAATCTCACCGGCTGGACCAACCGCTATTACGACGATATGGCCTGGCTGGTACTGGCGCTCGAGCGCGCCGACCGGCTGCTCGGCATCCGTTTCGACGGGGCTGTCGAGGACCTGCGCACCGCCCTGATCGAGGGCTGGAATCCGGTCGCCGGTGCGGTGCCCTGGCGGTCCGGTGACGATTTCTACAACACCCCCGCCATCGGCCCGACCGGTATCGCCATGGCACGCCTGGGCGAATTGTCCCGCGCCCTGAGATTTTCCGAGTTCCTGCACAGCCGATTACGAGACCCCGATACCGGCCTGATCCTCGACGGCGTCCACGAACCCGGCGGACGGATCGAGCGGGCCGTACACACCTACAACCAGGGCGTCACCATCGGCCTGGAGACCGAATTGACAATGCGCACAGGCGATTCGCTGCATTACGACCGCGCGACCACGCTCGTGGCCGCGACCGGGAAGCGACTCACGAACGCGGGGGTGATCGCCGCGTCCTCCGGCGACGACTCCGGCCTGTTCATGGGAATTCTCGCCAGATATCTCGCCGACGCCGCACTGTCCCTGGGCAACACCACCGCGGCCGATATCGTGCACGCCTCCGCACAGGCCGCCTGGGAGAACCGCGCCGAGGTCGACGGACTCCCCTTGTTCGGCGTCGACTGGACCCGCCCGGTCACGGCGCCGGAGTATCCGGGATCCGTTCCACCACTGGCACATTCACCCACCGCCCCCTCAGCAAACCTCAGCCGCGACCTCTCGGTACAACTGAGCGGATGGATGCTGCTCGAGGCCGACTACCGTCTCACCGCCGCGGGACTCTGAACTCAGCAAGCGGCGCACATCCCGTCCAGGCAGAAGCCCACATCGAGACATCGTGCTGCGCAATAAGATTCACTAACCTCCTCACTCACTGGGACGTTGCGATGTGCCGTCGAAAAGCCTGTCGAGGCAGTAATCGATAGCGGCCGACGCGGCGTCGGGATCGATGACGTCGAGGTCGAGAAGGTGCCGGGGCCCAGACGGTGATCCTCCCCGACGCGGGGCACAGCCTCCTGGCCGACGTCGAACCTGTCCGCAGCCTCGTCCTCGAACACCTCCGACGAGAGGACTCGCCGACCTGATACCGCTGCAGCGAACCCCGAACAGGACTCCGGCGGTGATCGTGGCGCTCAGCCCTCGGTGCGGGCGGTGAGGTCGTCGAGGAGGATCATGACCTCGCCCTCGCGCTTGACGACCTCGGTGAGACGGATCTGGACGCCGTGCAGGGCGGCATCGGTGATCGGGGCGTCGAGGCGGCCCTCGATGCGCTGCCACTCACCGTCCGCGGATACGGTGCCCAGCAAGAGATCTCGCGCGCCTTCACCGAGATCGGCGGAGATCTCGAGCGACGCGTGGGGCGAGCGCACCCACAGGTTCAGCGCACCCAGCGTCCCGGCGATCGCGAAGTCCCGCCCGGGTTTCGCGATCAGGTCGACCTCGAGGTCTTCGGTAGCCGAGCGGACGAGCAGGACGAGGGCGCGGTGGTCGGCGCCGGCGGCGCCGTCTGCGTAGACGCCCGGCCGCTTACCCGGCGCCCCCTCGGCGAACGTGGTCAGATGGGTCCTGCTCGCCCCGGCTCCGCCGATCTCCCACCGGCCCTTGTTCTCGAAGTCGTCCAGCAGCACCTCGGTCGATGCATCCGACATCGTCGCTGTCCCTTTCATCCGCTCGGCAACCCGATACGTTCCGATGGGTAGCACCTTACAAGCGCACACCCGCGCCGACCGGGCGTCGACCAGGTGTGCAACCGGTGTTCACCTACCGAACCCATTGCGCCGCGCGGATTCTCAGTCGTCCTCCCCGACGGCCCGGAGCGCACCGCTCTCGACCGTGCGGACCAACTCCGCGTGGTCGGCCTCGGTCTGGTCGGCGTAGTCGACAGCGTAGCGGGCGAAGGCGGAATCCAGCTTGTCGCCGTCCTCGCAGTAGCCCGCCAGCACCCGGGGATCGATCGACCGGCTGTGGGCGCGGGCGAGCAGGGCACCGGCGAGGCGGCCGTAGTCGTCGAGGTGGTCCTTCTTCAACTCGGTGACCTCGATGGAACCCTTGCGATTGCGGAACTGGCGGATGATGTAGGGCCGCGACTCGATGGTGGCCCAGCCGAGCAGGATGTCGGTCTCGGCCTGCACCAGGCGCGCGCCGTCGACGATCCGCTGCCCCTCGTGCGGCACCGCCGCGAGGCCCAGCACGTCTTGCAGCACGCTCGGCCGCGCCTGCTTGGCCTGCAGCACCAGCGCCTCATCGTCGTTGCCGCGCAACAGGATCAGATAGTTGCGCAGCCCGACGCTCCCCGTCCCGACCACCCGGAAGGCGACATCGCACACCGTGTACCGCTTGATCAGGTGCGCCCGGGACTCGCGCAGGGTGTCCACGTAGTCGGGCAGCGCCTCGGCGACCTCCGCGGCCGTCTCCTCGGACACCTCGGTCAGCACCGGCGGGTCGGCGACGAACCGCCACTCCGAGCCCTCGGCGCGGGTAGTCTTCGCCGCCACCTTGGCGCTGGTGTTCTTCTTGGCCTTCCCGGCGGCCCTGGCGAAATCGTCGGTCAGCTCGTCGGCGTCGGCCCGGTCGATCACCGACTCGTCCCCGAGCGCGGTCCAGGACTCCAGGAACGGCAGTTGCGCCAGGTGGTCGATGGTGCGGCGGTAGCTCTTGGCGGCGTCGTGCGCGGCCTCACGGCAACCGCTCTCCGATACTCCGCCCACCCGGCCCGCCAGCACCAGGCTGGCGGCGAGCCGCTTCAGGTCCCACTCCCAGGGGCCCGGGGCGGTTTCGTCGAAGTCGTTGATATCCATGACGATTCGGCCATCGGGCGTGCCGTACAGGCCGAAGTTCGCCGCGTGCGCGTCACCGCAGAGCTGCGCGGTCAGGCCGCTGTCGGGGGTCGCGGTGAGGTCGCCCGCCATCAGCGCGGCGCTGCCGCGGTAGAACGCGAACGGGGACTCCAGCATCCGGCCGACCCGCAGCGGGATGAGCTCCGACACCCGGTCGACATTGCTGGCCCGCACGAAATCAACGATCGACGGGCGGCCCGCCGGTAGCTCGAACTCCCGGTGTTCCTTGTGGTCGACGCGTTCACGCAGCGCGCGGCCGCGGTCGTACGCCTCGTCCGAATCCATCCACGAACCGAACATGTCCGCACTCCTCGCTCTCCGCTTCCCCCTGTCACCCTCAACGTGCTGGTCGGAGCGCCGGTTCCGCGAGACGTGCGGACATCGTCCGGATCACAGCCGGGGTCAGCGGCTGGTGTCGGCGTTGCCCGCCTTCCACTCGGCCCAGGGAATGTTCCAGTCGCCGAGCCCGTCGATGCCCGACAGCGTGTCGCCGATCGTGTTCTTCACGATGGCGATATCACCGCGCTTGGCGTTCTCGTAGACCCAGCGGGCATCCGAGGGGCTCAGGTTCAGACAACCGTGGCTGGTGTTGGAGTTCCCCTGCGCGCCCAGCGACCACGGGGCGGAGTGCATGAAGATACCGCTGTAGGACATGCGCGTCGCGAAGTCCACCGGCGTCCGGTATCCGTTCGGGCCCGTCGCCGACACGCCGTAGGTGGAGGAGTCCATGATGATGTGGTCGAACCGGTCGCTGATGATGTAGATGCCGTTGTCGGTGGGGTCGGAGGCCTTACCCATCGAGGTCGGCATGCTGCGGACGACCTGGCCGTTCATCTCCACGGTCACCATCTTGGTGTTGTCGTCGGCCGTGAAGATGGTGGGCTCGCCCACCGTGAAGCTCGAATGGATATCGCTGTCGCCGATCAGGCCGTGACCGAGATCCTTGCCGTAGGTGTTCACGTCGACGGTGACCCGGGTGTTCGGCGCCCAGAAATGCTCGGGCCGCCACCGCACCTCGCGATTGTTGACCCAGTAGAAGGCGCCCTCGACCGGCGGGTTCGTCGTGATCTTGATGGCCTCCTGGGCCGCCCGGCGATCGGGGATGTTCTCGTCGAACTGCACCGCCACGGGCTGCCCGATGCCGACCACCTCGGCCTCGCCGGGCAGCAGCCACGGGTGCGTGCGGTTGCGCGGCGACAGTGTGGTGAAGCTCAGCGTGCTGGAGGCCTTGCCGCCCAGCCCGACCGCCTCGGCCTGCAGGCGATACGTGCGCCCGAAGCCGAGCTGCTCGCCCACCTGCCAGGACCGGCCGTCGGGCGCGAGCTGCCCGGCCACCGGGGCGCCCTCCGGATTGAACAGCGTGACCGCGGTGAACCTGCCGTCCTCGACTCGCACCTGCAGCGGCACCGCGGGCGATACGCCGACGTCACCATCCTTGACCGGCGCGACGAGTTTGGGCTTGATCAGTTCGGTCATCGGATTGGGCTCGATCGCGGGCCCGGAACTCGCCCCCGAATCGCTGCATCCGGTCGCCGCCAGCGCTAGCGCGGACAGCACGGCAACCGATCCGAGCACTACCTTCGACCGATGTCGGCCCCGCCATACGCTCATGTCCAACCCCGTTTCATGTTCTCGGCGCCGCCGGGCCGCCCCGGCGATGCTGCTCAACCCACCACGCCCGCGGGGATCGGTCGAGACCACGCCCCGCCTATTCTGCCAGCCGGAAGAGCCCGAAACGCGCAAACACGGCGGGATCTCCGATCGGTCTGCACGTTCATCCGATCCCGCCCGCGATCCGTTACCACCGCCCGAAACGCCCGAACCACCCGCGAACAGGCGATTTCACTTTCCCCGCCCGCGCCTGTTATGGTTTTCCCCGCGCCGGAACGGAGCCCCACGGGCCCCGCAGCCGGATCACGCATCAAGCGCCATTAGCTCAATTGGCAGAGCAGCTGACTCTTAATCAGCGGGTTCGGGGTTCGAGTCCCTGATGGCGCACTCAAAATACCAGGTCAGGCCCAGATTCGGGTGCTGATCATCTCGCCCCGTCGGGTCATCACCAAAAATATGCCAAGAATTCCGGGGCTGGCCATCCGTCAGCTGGCCCTGCCAAGCCCCTCCTCCAGCACCGCCGACGAGTCAGGCGCCTGCTCCGGCGAGGCAATGTAGTGGCGTTCTGTGATGCCCTCCTGAGAGTGCCCCAACTGTTTCGCCGCGGTCTTCGAATCCGACGCCTCCGCGACCAGGGTCGCAACCGTCTTCCGGAACGTGTACTGAGTCACATCCTTGTAGGTGGAGCCTCGTGCAGCCCGCCACGTCCGGTTGAAGTTGTGCGGGTCTCGCAGAACTCCTCCCCGTCCCGGAAACACGAGAGGGACCTTGTCTTCAACCTCCTCCGCGCTGCCACCCACGTCGCGGAGCGCCTTCACTTCACACATCCGTCGATGCGCCGGGTCGATCTGCAGCCGCTTCAACATGCTGGTGGTGAATCCGGGAAGGGCGACGATGCGGTACCCAGCGTCGGACTTCACCCACTCTTGTCGGAACAGCCCCTTGCCAGTGAGTCTGACCACGGTGGCCGACACGGTGAAGGTCGCTGGTGTCGAGTTCAGGTCGAATTGGTCCCAGGAAGCGGCCAGCGCTTCCCCCGGACGAACTCCCGAGCCGAGAATCAGGTCCGCGACGTCGACCACAAGCGGATCCCGCTGCGGACCGTGCGTATAGGCCGGGGTCCCTGGAATCTCGTCACCCGCGAGCCATTCCTGAAGCTGAGCACGAAGCTCGTCCAGCCGTTCCCGCTCGATGATCTGAGGTTTGGTCTTCCGCCTACGCATGCGGGAGGTATCGCGTACCGGGTTCTCTGTGAGGACACCGTGCCGCACTGCAACACCCATGATCCCGGTCAGAATCACCTTATGCAAACGAGCCTTCGACTTCATTCCGGCATCAACGATGGACTGAATATGCTCGTCGATTCTCCCGGTGTCCGCTTCCCATATCCGGAGATTTCCGATAGCAGGCCGGAGCTTGATTGCCTCCTTCTTCGATCGCTTATCTTGACTGGCATCGATCTCACCTATGTATCGGTCGTACGACTGTTGCCCAACGCCTTCGTCCCGTTTTATCTCGGCGAGCCACATATCCATCAGTACAGCCAGGCGTGTGTCTCGCGTGATCGTGCCGCGCGCCCGTCCTCTGTGCTGCTTCTGGCGCATGCCGAGCTTCTTCCGCAATGCCGTCTTTGCCTTACTCTCCGTCGGTCCGTAAGCGTCGACAAGTCGGCCCTTGCCGTCGTAGTCGCGGAACGTTGCCCAGGCCCTCCACTGCCCGCCTTCTTGCTGTTTGGTACCTATGTCGCCGTAGCAACCCAGCTCTATGACCGGTCTCGGCATCGACGATCCCCTTTCTTTGAAATGGATTTCATCCCACGAACAATAATACGTTCACCGAACGCCATTTTCAGGCCGCTTCGGGCTGTTCTTCGGTATACACCATTCGGGCATCTAGATACGCATCCAAATCTGCTCGGCGATACATGCACGAGCTACCCGATGCCTTCGAGTAACGAGGGCCTTGCCCCTTTGCAGCCCAATTCGCGAGCGTGCGGGGGTGTACGCCCAGGTATTCTCCTGCCTCATGACGAGTGAGCCATCGCTTACGAGGCGAATCTCCTATTGCTTTCACACTGCCAGATGGCAGCTCCTGCGACTCTGATGCCATCAGAAGACCTCCAGTAATCGTTTTCTTCGAACAGTCCTAGCCATGCGTTGTGCGAATTGGGAATCGGCGCGTGCGCGGCGATCCGGCCGCCTCCGAACGCAGCCAGCACGTCTGATATGGCCCCGCGCTGCCCAGAACGCTCCGCCAAGCGCCGGGCCGTTCAGCGATCCGCCCCCGACCACACCGCCGGGCTGTCCCTGGCCAGGATGGTGGCGCGGAGCCGGGCCACTCATGCCACGCCTTCCGCGTCGATGAACACGTCGTCTTTGACGTCGGTGTCGATGTATGTGTGATCAGTGTTTTCGCTGTCGTCAGCAGAGGCACTGCGTGGGCAGAGTGATGGCAACGCGCTGAGATCGAAATCGATATGGACGTCGCCGTTCTCCTCGCCGATAGCGGTGAGTTCGCTCGGAGTGGTGGTGATTAACGTGTCCTCGAAGTCGGAGGCCATCGATGCGAAGACGGCTCGGTCGGTGCCGCCGAGTGCGAGTAATCCGCTGCCCCGTGACGCGGTGAGCAGGAATTGCTGTTCGCCGTCGGAGAGTTTGAACGCGGTAGCGACCTCGTCGATGGCTTGAGGGGCTTGGCGCAGCAGGATCTGGGTGGCGGCGTTGGAGACGATCGCGCGCCCGAGTTCGGTGGATAGCACGTCGGCGGAGTCTTGGGTGGCGATGGTGAGCCCGGCCCAATGCTTGCGGAAGCTCTTCGCGGCCCGGTACAGGAATTCGGCTCCGGCGGACTGGCGCATGATCAGCCACGCCTCATCCACGGTAACCATGCGGGGCCTCCGGGTGGCCGGGTCCGACACTCGCCGCCAGGTCGCGTCCAAGGCGAGCAGGGTGCCGATCGTTTTGAGTTCGTCGGGCAGGTCCCGCAGCGAGAACACGATCAGTCCGGCGTCGGGGTCGGTGGTGGTGGGGCCGTCGAGCAGCCCGGCGTATGCGCCCCCGGCGACGTAGGGGTGCAGTCCGGCGGCCAGCTCGTGGGCGGTAGGGGTGTCGAGCCGGTCCAGCTGGTCACGGAGTGTGCTCAGGGTGGGTGCGGGGCGGGTCCAGGTGGTGGGCTCGTCGGTGATGCCCGCGGCGGCGTAGGTGGCGGTGAGGGCGGTGTCGAGGACCGCCCGCTGGGTGGGGGTTTGCGCGCCGTGCAGCACCTGGATAAGGGTGTGCAGGAAGAGTTTCCGGCGGGTGAGGGCGTCGGCGGGGGCGGTGCGGCGGCCGTCGGGCCGGGTGCGGATTTCCAGGTCGAACGGATTGAGGCGCACGCCGGGCGCGCCGAGGCGCAGGTGCGCGCCACCGACAGCGTCGGCGAGGCGGCGGTATTCGTCTTCGGGGTCGATGATCACTTGCTCGATGCCGCGATACAGCGAGCGCAGGATTTCGGTTTTGGCCAGGTAGGACTTGCCTGCTCCGCTGCGGCCGAGGATCACCGCGTTGTGGTTGTGGGCCTCGGCGGCGAACCGGTCGGCGAACACGAGACCGCCTGCGGCGTCGCGCCCGTAGAGCACGCCACGTGGGCGGGTGGCGGCAATCGGGTCGGTCACCGGTAGTTGCGGGGAGTCGAACGGGAACGCGGCGGCCAGTGCGCTGGTGTCGAAGGTGCGCCCGATCCGGATCAGGTCCAGTCCGACCGGCAGGGTGGTGACCCAGCCCTGTGCGGCGCGGAAGGTTGTCGGGCAGGTGTCGATGAGCAGGCTGGCGGCCAGGGCCCGTACCGCGGCGATCTCGTCGGCCAGCTCGGCTTCGGAGTCGGCGTGCACGGTGAGGTAGACGCCGACCCGGTAGAGGCGGGCCTCGGCGCGGGCGACCCGCGCGGACAGGTCGGCGGCGTCTTCGACGGCGACGTCGACCTGGGGGTCGGCGAACCGGCCCCGGTGGGTGTCATGCAGGCGGGAGGACTCCAGCCGCGCGAGCTGGCGGCGCAGGCGCCCGGCGGCGGTGACCGGGTCGATCGGGTCGACATGCACGGCGACATCCAGGCGCCCGGGATGCGACAGCAACGGCGTCAGCCAGCCGGAGGTGACCTCGCGCGGGAATCCGGTCACCGCCAGGGTCGCGACCCAGTCCGACCCGATTTCGAGGTGCCGGGGCCGGAGCGACAGCGACTCGGGTCCGAAACTTGATGTCTCCGTGCCGGATTCGGTGTCGGCATCGATGCTCAGGCCGAGGGCGCCGGTGTGCTCGCCGGGGTCGGCGGTGATGATCTCGCCGGGACCGGCGGTATCGGCCGAGGACGCCACGAGACTGCCCGGATTACAGCAGGCAGCGAGCACCGCAGCCGCCTGTTCCTCATCGAGGGCGGTCACACGGACCCCGAGCGGGGCCAGCAGTTCGGTGGCCTCCCCGAGACGGCGCACCAGTCGCGACTCGGCAGCCCGGCGCGCAGCGCCCGACAACCATCCCCGTGAACGCCGACGTAACGGGAACACCCCCGAGGATGATGCGGGGGCCGCCGGTGCCTGGACGGGTTCGCGCCAGACCAGCAGCACTTGGTGCTGGATGAGGTCTTCGCCTGCGGCTAGGTCGGCGAGGTGGTCGGCGTGGCCACGGGCGGCGTCGGCCAGCTCCGGGGACATATCGCCGGTGGCGGTGTCCAGGGCCGACAGGTGGGCGGTCATGTCCAGGCGGGCGGAGCGGATCAGGATCTGCACGGGCTGGCGCAGTGTGTGCAGCCAGCCACCGAGCTGGGCGACGAGGCTGTCCTGTTCGGCCGGGGTGCGCAGGGCGAGGTTCACGGTGCCTGCCGCGGCGAGGACCGCGAGCCCGTCGGCGCCGAGGTCCACCACCCCGACCCCGCCGCTGCTGCCGGTCACCGTCTGCGGCAGGCGCACGGACTCGGCCGACAACGCCGCCGGAACCGGCACGCGCGGGCCCCGCTCGGCCCGGCCGGTGGCCCAGCGTGGCACCGCGTCGACGCGGTCGGGGTTGCGTATCAGGTGCCGTGGCCGGAGCCGGTGGCGAAGCGCCGCGAGGAGTAGTTGGTCGGCCGACAGGCCGTCGCGGGTGGTCGAGATGACGACCGTGACGATGACGCCGATCAGGACTGCACCGGCGAGAAACACCAGCGGCGCAACCACCGTGCGGGTGGCCATCCACGCCAGGTACAGCAGCAGCCCGGTGGTCGCGAGGATGGCGAGTTGCCGGGCGGTGAAGGGCCCGATCAGGCGGTCGCGGCGCTCGACATCGGCGGGTATACGCACGGGGGTGGTCACGGCAGTCCTCCTCGGGGTGTGCGGGGTGCGCGGCGGCGGACCGGGAGATCCGGCAGCGGCAGATGCAGTTGCCGCCCCGCCGACCGCTTCGATGCCGGTGTCGGCGGTTGCGGCGGGACGGGTGCGGGCGGGGCGGGGCGGACCCTCTTGACGGGGATGGGGAGCGGGTACTGGCCGCTGCGCAGTGGCCGGATGCGGGCGTAGGGGTCGCGCGTTGCGGGTGTGTCGAAGTCGAGCGTCAGCTGCGTGCCGCGAGAGCTTCGTGCGGGTGTCCGCTTCGCCGGGGCCGGTTCGGGCGCTGCGGGTGCGGGCCGCACCCGAGTAACCGCGATCGGGAGCGGGTCCTGGCCGCCCCGTCCGGGCCGGATCCCGCGATACGGGTCCAGCGGGGAGAAGTCGAACGCGAGCTGCCTACCTCGCGGCGCGCGGGAGGTCGCGGGCTTGGGTTGCGGTGCGGCGGAAGCCTGTCCGGCGGGTGGGGGTCGCCGTTTGACCCGGTGGACTCCTTCCAGCGGGAGCACCAGCTGCCCGTCGCGGGTGGCGCGCACCCGCGCGTACGGGTCGTCGTCCGAGCGGGGCCTGGGCGGCCGGGCTACGGCGCGCTTGGACCGTCGGGTAGCAGCGGCGGCGGTGCGTGAGGATGCGGTGGAGCTCTTGCCTTTGAGCACGCGGAGGGTCTTGTAGGTGATGTAGCCGCGCACGATCGACCCGGCCAGGGAGCGGCCCTGGCCGATCCGCAGCGCGGACAGCAGCCAGAACGGGGTCTTGACCAGTACCCCCATCAGGGCGAGGCCGATGATCAGGTTCACGATGCCGTCGGCGTTGGGGCCGAAGAAGTTCCAGGCACCCGGGGTGAGGAACACCCGCAGGCTGGTGACCAGCACCAGGGATTGGACGACCTGGATGGCCAGGCAGGCCGCGAACGCCCGCCACCACCAGCGCGCCACCTGGTCCAGGCCGGGCAGGGCGTGGCACATCAAGGCCAGGGGTGCGGCGACGACCAGGATCACGGTGATCGCGACTCGGATGACGTAGGCGATGAGCAGTAGCAGCACCATCACTTCGAGGGCGACCCGGAGCAGGATCAGGAAGAACCCCGACCCGGGGCCGGTGAAGGCCAGCTCGCGGATCGCGGCGGCGGCGGAGTCGGGATCGACGCCGTCTCCCGCGAGGGCGTAAGCGAGAGCGTTGGCGAACCGGATCGCCTGCGTCGCGATCAGCAGACTCATCGCCCCGGCGACGAACCCGACCACGAGCCGGGGCAGCAGCTCGCGCAACGACCACCGGTCCTGCAGAGTCTCGCGGACCATCAACAGGATGCCCGCGGCCATCACCAGCAGCCCGTACATCGCAACCACGAGCTGCCACGACGACTGCCACAACTCCCCCACCCGCGGCAGCTCACCGGGTTCCGGGGTGGTGAGCAGGGTCCGCGACAGCAGGTCCAGCAGCGGATTCAACCCGGAATCGACCAGCCGCTGGAAGACCCCGTCGACCGCGTCGGCGACGCAGCCGGAGATATTGGTGACCCCGCACCCGCCGTCCCCGTCACCGGACGAGCCATCCGGGATTCCGGTGCCCGGGTCGACCGGATACTCGGGGTCGAGCGGATACTGCGGGGTGGGGGTGACGGGGACCGGAGCACCCGGCGTTGTCGGAGCAGGGGTTTCGGGCTGCCAGCGCGGAGCGGGCACGGGCCCGGGTGTGGGCGTAGGCGTGGGCGGCACCGACGGCACCACCAGCGGAATCGGCGGCGGTGTGGTCGAAGGTTGCGCGAGCGCGGTAGCCGCGGTGAGGGTGGCGATCAGTGTCGCCGCGACCAGCAGCACCACCGCCGCTACGGCCCGGAGCGTCTTGCGGTGGATCGCCGCGTGGGTACGCGCTGGCATGGTCAGGCTCCCACGAGGGATTTGAGGACCGAGACCACGACCGGGGCCAGCATCGCGAGCACGTAGCCGATGCACGCGGCACGCAGCGCGGTCTTGGCTTTCTCGATCTCGGCCGGATCGTTGCCGCCCAGCAGGTAGCGCGCGCCCGCGACGGTCAGGCACACCGTGGCCAGCCCGGCCAGGATCCCGATCAGCCACGTGCGCGCGTTGTCGAGCAGCTGATCGAACGAGGTCACGATCGCCAGCACCGGCACCGGCTGCGCCGACGCCGGAGCCGACGCCGACACCACCGACAGCACCGCCACCACGGCCAGCACCGCGCCGATGGCCCCACCTGCTCGCCGCAGGCGTCCTCGGACCGCGAGACTTGGGGATAGTGCGGGGGTGCGGGTTATGCGCATCGCCGTGCCTCCTCATCCCCGACGACCACAGTGGGCTGGGCGTGTCCACTCAGCCCCTCTGGCCGGGAAGCCGGGAGTGTGGACACCGACGGTCGCTGACGGTCGGGCAACGCGGTATTCGCGAGGTTGTCCGGTTCCGGATGCGGGTCGGCGGTACGCGCGACCAACCACGGCGCGAGTGTCGTTTCGGCGGACTGGAGTTGTCTGCGGATCGTCCAGTACGACTGTGTTTCACGGAGTCCTCGGGCCACCGCAGACACCGACCGCCCCTCCCACCAGGTCATCGCGACGAGTTCCGCCTCGTCGGCGGTGATCACCTCAGCGGCGACCGCTTCGGCCAGCAGCAGGTCCGGATGGCCGTGGGACGTCACGGCGAGGATCGAACGGGTAGCCGCGGGATTGTCGTCGAGGTCGATCGCCGACGGCGCGCGCCCGCGCTGGCGAGTCCAGGACCGGCCGCTGTGCATGGTCCCCGACCACAACCGCGACCACAGATGCGGGCGATCCAGGTCGATCTCGCGCAGCTGCCGCACGAACCCCGCCACGATCTCGGCTTCCGCCTCGTCGCGGTCGCCGCTGCCGGGAGCGGCGTACCGGCCGGTGACTCGCGCCAGCATCGGCACCGCCAGTCCGATACACCCCAGCACCGTCTGACCGCCCCGCACTGTCCACCCCCGGCGGGCGCACCCGATCAGCCACGCCCACAAGGCGTCGACCGGCAGCGACCGAGACCGTAACCGCTCGTGCACCTCGCCCCACGACACCCCCTCCTCGACTCCCAGACTCGCCGGTGCGCCGGCGGGCACCGGCTCACCGGCGAGGCGGTCGAATGCCGAGGACACGACCCTCAGAGGCGAGAGTTCCACAATCTCTCGGCTGCGCCGAAAATCCGTGTATCCCGAATTAGTCACCAGGAACTCCTTGCTCGATGAACGACGACCGATTTCATACCGGCAAGGACAGCACACGCGAACCTCCAAACAACCTCCAACTAACCCCGAAACAACCCCCAACCGACCTCGAAACAACCCCCAAATAGCCCCCAACCAACCCCGAAACCGCCGCGCACACTTGCCCTCAAATCAGCCCGGACCGCTACGACACCCGCCCGAAAAGTACCCGTCTACCAGGCATTGTGATTCAGTGGAGGCGATCTGGAGGCTGTCTGGAGGTTGTTTCGGGGCCGCCGCAATCACCGTTGCCCACACCGGCCGGAAAAGTTTTTCAAAATATTCTCGACGGAGACCATCGCGCCCCGGAGACTTTCCCACTGGAGGCTCCCGACTCGGCACCGGCTCCGGAAAATTACTGAAGATTCTCTGGCGGAGACGCCAAAAAATCGGCCTCCGAGTGGAATTTATCTTGTGTACCCCATTCACTCCACTACGTCAGGAGCTTTCCGTATGACCACGCAATCCCCGCAGCCATTCCCTAACAGCTGGAACCCGCGCAGCAGTGCCACACGGCGGGTGGTCCCGTCCACCGTGTGGGCGGCAGGCACCACACCGATCGATCCGGGCGACCGCTGGCCGACCCCGGTCGTGTCCCGCGCCGTGACCGAGTTCTCCGCTCCCGGCGATCGAGTCCTACTGATGGACTGGCCCGAGCCCACCAGTCGCGGCCCGCTGACCGTGCTGCCGTCGGACACCGGTGACGCGCTCACGGTGATCGACGGCTTGAGCCGGACCGGACGCATCGCGCCGGGCCTGCCCGGCCCGGACGACGGTGCCGAACTCGTGCTGGCGAGCCTGCTCGCCCCGGACCTCGATCCGGTGGCCGCTGCCGACCGCGTCGCGGAACTGGCCAGCGCCCGGCTGGCCGAGGGCGGGCTGCTGGTCGTGCTCAGCCGCTGCGGCCACAGCGAGACAGGCGTGCTGACCGATCCGGTCGGGGCGGTCGTGTCCGCCGCACAGGCCGCCGACCTGCTCTACCTCCAGCACATCATCGCCGCACCCCTGCACGGCACCACCGTCAGCACCGGCGACCCCGACATCGCCACCCCCGCCCGGCACACGGTCGCCCACACCGACCTGGTCGTGCTCCTGCGGCCCGAGTCCGCACCAGCCCAGCACTGAGATCACCACCCCCACCTATGTCCCGTCACTCGATATCGCAAAGGAACCCGATGACCCTCGACCCCACCACCGCACCCACCGCCGCGACCGGCCACGCACCGGCGGTGTCGGTGTGGGCCACCGGCCAAACCGCCCCCGCCGCCCAGCGGGTGCGGGGCCGGTATCACCCCGACAGCGTGAAACACCCGGCCAAGATGCTGCCCGTCATCGTCCAGCACGCCGTGCAGGCATACACCCAGCCGGGAGACCTCGTCCTGGACCCGATGTGCGGCATTGGCACCACCCTGGTCGAAGCCCTCCACCTGGGCCGCCGCGCGGTCGGCGTCGAATACGAGACGCAGTGGGCCGAGCTGGCCCGCACCAACCTGGGCCTGGCCCGCGACGCCGGTATCACCTTGGACGCCGCCGTCTACCACGGCGATGCCCGCAAACTGCCCACCCTGCTCCCCGACGAGCTGCGAGGCCGGGTGGACCTGGTGATCACGTCCCCGCCCTACGGCGACTCCACCCACGGGCACGTGCGGATGAAAGCCGGAGAAGGGGTGCACAAGCGCGACCACCGGTACGGGTCGGTGCTCGACCGCGGCAACCTCGCCAACGTCGGCCTCGGCAGGTTGTTGAGCGGGTTCACGCGCATCCTCACCGGGGCCGCGGAGTTCCTCGCCCCCGGTGGGCATGTGGTGATCACCGCGCGGCCGTGGCGGCAGCACGCCGAACTGGTCCCGCTGCCAGGTCACCTGATCACCTGCGGCACCCTGGCCGGGCTCACCCCCGTCGAACGCTGCGTGGCGCTGCTCGGGCGGCTCGCGGACGGGGATCTCGTCGCCCGCAGCAGCTTCTTTCAGCGCGACTTCATCGTCAAACGCCGCGACGCGGGCCTGCCGGTCCATTTGATCGCGCACGAGGACGTAATCGTTCTGCAGAAGCGTGGAGAGGCCAGGAAGTCGTTGTCCCCCAACAGGTCTCATTCGTCGGATGAGACTACCGCACCGCTGCGGGCCGTGGGAACCGCAGCGTTCGAGTCGCACCGGGATGCGGCATGAACGCGCCGGAGCCCGGACTACTGGGCCGGTTCGTGCTGTCGCCGGGTCAGACACTGGGGGACCTCGCCCGAGACATCGGGCACGCCGTCGTCTCGCCCGCGGTGATCCCGGTCGTACTGGCGGCAGCAGGACTGCTCGCGGTGGCGCGGGTGCTCGCGGGAGTCCGCAGGCACCGGCTGGGGGCGGGGGCTCGCCGGATCACGGTGATGACGCCGCCCGAGGTCGATGCCAAGGCGGCGACCGCGCTGTGGTCGCACCTGTACGGGCAGCTGCGCCCGGCGTGGCGGCGCGCGGTGTTCGGGCAGCCGCATGTGGGGTTCGAGTACACCGTCACTCCCGAGGACGGTGCCGCGATCCGGATGTGGGTGCCCGGAGAGATCCCGGCGGGTCTGGTGGAGCGGGCGATCGCGTCGGCGTGGCCCGGCGCGCACACCGACACCGACGACACCCCCATCTCGCCGTTGCCCGGCGATGCTGACGGGAGGCGGCGGGTGCTGGTGGGTGGGCAGTTGCGACTGGGCCGCTCCGAGGCGTTCCCAATCCGCACCGACCACGGCGGGAACCTCGTGCGGGACCTGATCATCGCCGCCGATGATCTCGGGCCCGGCCAGGCCGCGTGTGTGCAGATCCTGGCCCGTCCGGTCACCGGCCGCCGCATAGCGCGCGCCACCCGCTCCGGCACCCGACAGGGTGGCGGGTTGAGGGCGCTGGCGCGGGAGCTACTGGACCTCATCACTCCCGGCCCCCTGACTCGTTCTCGCTCGCCGCGGTCGACTTCCGGCCCGGCCGACCGGCAGACCGCGATGGAGTACAACACCGCCGTGCGGGCCGCAGCGGTCAAAGCCCGGGGTCCGCATTTCGAGACCCGCATCCGCTACGCCGTCTCGATCCCGGTCTCCGAAGATGCGGGGGGTGTCGGTGGGGCGCGGCGGGTGGCGCGGGGCCGCGCGGACGCGCTGGCGACGGTGTTCGGGGCGTGCGCCGATCACAATTTCTACCGGCGGCGGCGCTGCTGGCGGCTCGCCCGCGCCGTGGGTGAGCGGCGGCTGGGGCGCGGTGACGTGCTCTCGGTGCCCGAGCTGGCCACCCTCGCCCACCTCCCCGACGACGACGGACTCCCGGGCCTGCACCGGGCCGGAGCCCGCGCCCTCCCCCCGGCGCCGGACATCCCGTCTCCCGGCGAGCACACCAAGCCCCTCGGCGTGGCCGACACCGCCAGCCGCCGCCCGGTCGCGGTCCGCGTCACCGACGCCCGCCACCACCTGCATATCCTCGGACCGACCGGCGTCGGCAAATCCACCCTGCTCGCGAGGACGATCCTTGCCGACGCCGACGCGGGGCGCGGCCTGATCGTCATCGACCCCAAAGGCGACCTCGTCACCGACGTCCTAGCCCGCCTCCCCCGCCGTCTCGCCGGCAAGGTGGTGTTGTTCGACGCCGACTCGCACGCCCCGCCACCGTGCGTCAACCCCCTGGATATCGGCCGGGTCGGCCACGCGGGCCTGGATCTCGCGGTCGACAACCTCGTCACCGTGTTCCATCGGGTGTTCGCCCAGTGGTGGGGACCGCGCACCGACGACGTGATGCGCGCCAGCCTGCTCACCCTGTGCGCCCAGCCCGGCACCGCCACCCTCGCCGACCTCCCCCGCCTGCTCACCGAACCCGCATTCCGGGCCCGGGTCACCCGCACCACCAGTGACCCCGTCCTGCGGGGGTTCTGGGAAGGCTACGAGGGGCTGTCCGAGGCCGCACGCGCCCAAGTCATCGGTCCCCTGCTGAACAAGCTGCGGGCGTTCCTGCTGCGGCCGTTCGTGCGCGCCGCGATCGCGGCCGGGCCCTCGACCGTCGAGTTCGGTGACGTTCTCGACAATGGCGGGATCTGCCTGGCCCGGCTCCCGAAAGGCTCCCTCGGCGAGGAGACCAGCCGCCTGGTCGGGTCCCTGCTCGTCGCCCGCACCTGGCAGGCCACCACCGCCCGCGCCCGTCAGCCCGCCGCCGACCGCGCCGACGCGTCCCTGGTCCTCGATGAAGCACACAACTTCTTGAACCTGTCCACACCGGTCGAGGACATGCTCGCCGAAGCCCGCGGCCTGCACCTCTCGCTGCTGCTGGCGCATCAGAACCTCGCCCAGCTACCGAAAGATCTGCGCGACGGTATCAGCGCGAACGCGAGGAACAAGGTCATCTTCGCCGTGAGCCCGGACGACGCGCGGGAGCTGGCACGCCACACCACACCGTGGCTGACCGAGCACGACCTCACACACCTGGACGCTTTCCACGCTGCCGCGCGGTTGCTCGTGCACGGCCAGCAGGCGCGCCCGTTCACGCTCACCACCCAGCCCCTGCCGCCGCCGACCCCGGGCCGGGCCCGGGACATCGCCGCCGTCGCGCGGGCCCGATCCAGCGGGTCGCCCCCGGGCACGGCGTCCACGCCGGTGCCCGGCACCAGCCACCGCGACGCGCCGCCCGCCACCGGCGATCCCCGGCTGAAGTAGCCACCCACCCCGACTCACAGGCACACCGCTGCACTGCCCCGCGTCGTGCCGCTCCGTGCCCGAAAGGTTCTCCCCGATGATCACCCGTCCCGACCAGCAAGCCGACCTGCGCGCACCGCGCCCGACCCCCGCTCAAGCCTCCGACACCGCACAGCTGGTGGCACGGCTGACCGACCGCGACCGCTGGATCCTGCGCATGCTCTACGAGCACCGCGTGCTGACCACCCACCAGCTCGCCGCACTCGCCTTCCCCACCCTCAAGATCGCGCGCCGCCGCCTGGCACTGCTGCACCGCTACGGCGTCGTGGACCGGTTCCGGCCGTTCCGTACCCGAGGCAGCGCACCCTGGCACTGGGTCCTCGCCCCAGCCGGCGCCGCAGTGCTCGCCGCCGAGGCCGACACCAGCCTGCGCACCCTGCAGTACCGCCCGCAGCACGCACTCGACATCGCCCACGCCCTGACCCTCACCCACACCATCGGCGTGAACGACTGGTTCACCACCCTCGCCACCCGCACCCACCACGACGCCCAAGTCACGGCCTGGTGGTCGGAGACCCGCTGCCGCCGCCTCTGGGGCGACCTCGCCCGACCCGACAGCTTCGGCCGCTACACCCGGCACGGGCACCGGCTGGACTTCTTCCTCGAATACGACCTCGCCACCACCACCAACCCGACCCGCATCGCCGCCAAACTCCTCGGCTACGCCGAGCTGGCCCGCACCACCGGCGTCATCACCCCCGTCCTGCTCTGGGTCCCCACCCGGCTCCGCGAGACCGCCGCCCGCCACGCCCTGCGCGACACCGCCGCCTCGCTACCCGACCCCGGCGCGGTCCCCGTCGCCACCGCCGCCGCCGAACTCCTCGACCCCACCAGCCATCCCAGCCCGGCCGACCGCGTCTGGCTGGCACTGGACCCCACCGGCACCGGCCGCGTCCACCTCCACGAGCTGACCAGCGTTTGGCCGCACCGCACCCCGCCACCGGAGAACATCAACACCGAACCCGCCCCGGTCGCTGTCGGCGGGCAGATGCTCCCCGCTCCGCCGCCGATCTTCCAGGCCGGTAGGTGATCGGAGGAATGCTCGTCAAAACGCTCGGCGCAGGTTCAGCGGTGATCGTGTTCTTCGTCGTCGTCATCGCCGCCGTGGTCACCGTCACCGTCGTCTACGACCAGACCTCCCAGGCCCCCGCCCCCGCCCCAGCGCCGGGCGCGGGCAGCGCGCCGAGCCCGCAGGCCCGCGACGACATCCCACCGGAGCTGCTGGTGCTGTACCAACGCGCCGCCAGCGACTGTCCCGGGTTGGACTGGTCGGTACTGGCCGCGATCGGGAAGGTCGAGACCGACCACGGCCGCTCCAAGCTCCCCGGGGTCCGCAGTGGCGAGAACTTCGCGGGCGCCGGGGGTCTCATGCAATTCCTCGCCCCCACCTTCGACGCGGTCACCACTCGTCACCAGCTCCCGCCCGGGGGCGCGAGCCCGCCTTCGCGCTACAACGACAGCGACGCCGTCCACGCCGCCGCGTTCTACCTGTGCGACTCCGGCGCACCCGACGACTTGCACCGCGCGCTGTTCGCCTACAACCACTCCGACGACTACGTGCAGCAAGTCCTCGACCAGGCCGCCCGCTACCGGCTCGACCCGCCACCCGTCAGCCGCGACTGCCGCGCGCTGCAGCCCGCCAGTCCTGCTGCCACACAGGTGATCTCGTTCGCCTGCTCGCAGCTCGGGCAGCCGTACGTGTGGGGCGGCGACGGCCCCAGCGAAGGCGGCTGGGACTGCTCCGGCCTCACCAAGGCCGCCTACGCCACCGCCGGAATCGACCTGCCCCGCACCACCTACGACCAGATCCACACCGGGCCCCGCATCCCCGAACACCAACTCCAGCCCGGCGACCTGGTCTTCTACGGCACCGACGCCGACGTCCACCACGTCGGCATCTATCTCGGAGCCGGGAAGAAAGTCGAGGCCGCCACCTTCGGAGTTCCCCTGCAAGTCAGCGAGCTGCGCTACCCCGCAGACGACTACTACGGCGCGACTCGACCCGCCGCCACACCCCGGCACTCAGCACCCCACGGCGGCCCCGAATGACCACCATGCCCCGCACCAGCCCCGAGAGGCTCGCGAGATCGCCACCGCGCCAAAGCCTTCCGCGCACTGGAGCGCTTCCCGACCACGTCCACACCCACCGCACCCGAATTCCCCGACTCTCCAGGAGGTCACACCTATGCCCCACCATCCACACACTCACCGCCGCACCCGTTTCCCCGCCCGCACCCTGATCAGCGCCGCCATCGTCGCCGCCGTGGCGATTCTCGGCTGCGGTCCGGCACTGGCCGATCCGGCACCGGCCGACCCGGCCTGTCCGCGATTCACCGCAGTCCTGGTCCCGGGCACCGGAGTAACCACACCCAGCTCCACCGGCTCGGACCAGCCGGGCGGAACACTCGCCCCGATCGGCCAGGGCCTGCGCCAGCGCTACGGCGGGAACATCGCCGTCCACACCCTCACCCAACCCGCCTCGACGACCCCGTACAACGCCTCGGGAACCGAGGGCAGGCAGGCCCTCTCGACACTCCTGGCCGGGCTGTGCTCCTCGACACGGGTCGTGCTCGCCGGATACTCCCACGGCGCGGACATCGCCGGACACCTCGCCACCGCCATCGGGAACAACCGGGGCCCGCTGCCCGCCTCCCGGACCGTGGCGGTCGCGCTGCTCTCCGACCCGCGCCGCGCGGCCGGTACCCCGCAGCTCGGACCACCCTCGCCCGGCGAGGGCATCGCCGGCCCCCGCGGCGAGGACTTCGGCGCCCTCGCCGACCGAGTCCGCACCCTCTGCACGACAAGCGACCTCACCTGCGCTACCTCCTCACACGCCGCACCCGTCCTCTCGGCCCTCGGCCGCGCCGTCACCGACAACGCCTTCCCACCTACCAGCGGCACCGCAGCCCCTGGCACGGACCCCACTCCCGCACCCGCGCTCTCGCCGCAGGCGAGCCCGGGGCACGCGGCAGGTTCACTCGACGGTCCGGAGCAGACAGCGGCAGGCTCGATCGGGAGCGTGGATCCGTCGGAGATCGTGCGGCAAGTGGTCACCGTCCTGAGCGGGCTGACCTCCTTCGCCGCGGGCGTGCCCGCGATCGTCGGCGACCTCGCCCAGCTGCCCGGGTTGCTCGCCACCGGCAATATCCCCGGCCTGCACCAAGTCTCAGGAGACCTGAACAACCGGTTCGCGCCGCTGGTCCAGATGGCCGCCCAGATCGACCTGCACCTCGTCGCCCGCGCCCTCGCACTCGCCGCGCCCCTCGACACGTCCGGATGGACCGCGATCGCCGCCCAGATCGTCGCCATCATCGCCAACCTCGACATCGGGCGCATCGCCACCGACATCGGACACGCACAAGAAATCGCCTGGGACGCAATACAGAAGCTCACCACCGGCGACCCGGCCGGTGCCGCGCTCGCGCTCACCGGCCTCATCCCCATCGCCGCAGACCTCGCCACCACCGCGGCCTCGGCCCTGACCGGGGACGCTGGAACCTATTTGTCCGGGCTCGCACACACCTTCACCGACTCCACCAGTCCCGACACCAGCAACGCGCTGACCGATCTGGCCCGTCAGGGCAGTGACGCGGCCCGCCTCGCCGGTCCGGAAGTGGACCGCGACGGCTACGCCGACGACGCCGGGCGGCAGGCGTTGAGCTGGCTCATCACTCGACTCGACACCGTGCGATAGCACCGCGCACCGGAAGCGCGGTCGTCGTCAGCGCGTGGGTGGGGCCCTCCGCGACCGGGAACCCCAGTCGACACGGGCCGATGCCCGGCCGGGGACGGTGGCAACATCCGCCGGGCGGACCTCGGCACGCACGGCCCGTCCGCCGAAATCGGCACACCCCCGCCGAACCCGCACGCCGCCCCGGGTCCACAGCGCGTTACCGCTCGGGGGTTCGTCCGTGGTCCCGGGCGCGGTGTCGGGCCGGGTGGGTAGCCGACAACCACGCGTCCGCATACGCGGCCCCCGCGTGCCGGACCGACCACCGAGAACGGGCCCCGGGTGATCCGCGGTGGCAGTGGATCACCCGGGGCCCGTGCGATCGCGTATCTAGTCGGCGCGGCGTTCGGCGGCGGGTGACGAGTCGGCATCGGCACGCTGCCGGGCCAGTTTCCGTCCGCCTTCGGTACGCGAGTACCGCACCACGTAATCTATTTCCCAGCCTTCGGCGCATTCCCTGCATATCGTGACACCGTGGTTGCAATTTTCCGGGGTCATGAACAGCACCTTGCTGATATGTGCGTCATCCTTTGATCGCACGGACACATACATGGCACCGCCGAGTTTCGCCGACAATTTGATCGCGCCGTCGGAATCGTGTATTGCGTTGTCGCGCATAACGTGCCTGGTTTCCTCACGCTCGTAGGTGATGCCCGCTGCGGCGCAACGAGCCTCGATTTCGGGACGGCCGAGGTCGGAACGCATGGAACGCCACATACTGAGTTCCCATAGGTTCTCCCGTACCGCCAACGGTTCGATGGCCTCGTACCCGTCGGCGATGTGTCTCGCGGCGAAATCGGTCAACACACCGAGATCACTACCACGCACCGTATGAGTCACGACGGCATCCACAACCGCATATATCACCATGCCTGCACTCCTTGTCATGAGCCGATAAACCCCGCCACCACCCCCGGGGGTATCGAACATTTCCGAAATCCGGCCGGACCGATGCGCCCCACCGAAACAATTCCCCGCCCATGCATTGACGCTCCATACGCCACAAATGTCAACCCGCCCTATAACTACGCGCGGTCCGCATATGCGACCCCCACATGCCGGACCGACCACCGAGACCGGGCCCCGGGGTGATCCACAGTGGCAACAAAAGGAACACCCGGGGCCCGTGCGAACGCGCGCATCTAGTCGGCGCGGCGTTCGTGGGAGGGCGATGCGTCGGCACTGGCACGCTGCCCGGACAATTCCCGCCCGGCGATGGTGCTCGAGTATCGCACCTCGTAATCTAGTTCCCAGCTTTCCGCGCATTCGGTGCATATCGTGACGCCGTGGTTGCATATGTGCGGAGCCATGAGCAGCAACCGGCCGAATACCCGGGTATCCCTACATCGAATGGACACGTAAGCATTACCGCTGAGCTTGGCTGACGTTCTGACCGCACCCCGGTCGTCGTGGGCTGCGGTGTCGCGCATGATGTGTTCGGTGTCCTCACGCTCGTACGTGATACCCGCCGCGGAGCACCGGTCCTCGATTTCCCTGCGTCCGAGGTCGAACGTGACAGATCGCCACATACACAGCACCCACGCATTGTCCCGACCCGCCCACGGGTCGGCAGCCCGGTACCCCTCGGCAATGTGCCTCGCGGCGAAAGCAGACAATTCCCCGAGGTCGCAACAACGCACCGTGTGTATCACGATAGTAGTCAAAACCCAGCGCTTCGCCATTCCTCCTCCTTACAACCAGATGACAACCCCCGCATTCACACCAGAGGCATCGACGTTTCCGGATAACCGCCGGGCCGACATATCCCGCCGGAACAATTTCCCCACCGCATTGACGCTCGATACACCCCAAATGTCAACCCGCCCTAGACGACCGACGGGCCCGACCACGGCATTCGGTCCATTACCGACCGCCCCACAATTTCCGCGCAGCGGCAAACCCGGCGGCACCAGGGCCGTGGGGCGGTGTGGTCGCGTCACAGCCGGGCACCCGATAGATGCCGCGACGGCAGGTGGGCCGGGCAGATCCCTGCCCGGCCCACCTGCCGTTCGTGCGCTTGTCCGGGATCAGCTGGCGGCGGGGTGCACGCCAGCGCGCGGGTCCGGCGTGGGGTGGACCCTGTCGAGCCGCCACGTCGGCAGCTCCGTGACCCCGGCGACGTGCTCGGCGAGGGGATGGTGGGTGACCACTGCCCAGGCCGCGCTGTCGAAGTCGCGATAGATGGTACCGGCCAAGTGCCCGCTGGTGATCTCCATCCGGCCGGTGCCGGGGTGCAGGAGGGCCTCGGTGCGTAGTTTGCGGTACATGGTGAACACCGGAAGCCATTGCGGCGGCGCGGTATCGGCGGCGAGTTGCCGTGCGGCCTCGTCGGCGATCACCACCCACAGCTCGAAACTGTCGGGACCGTGCGCCGAGGAATCGAACACCTCGTGCAAGGCGACCGCGACGGCGGCGAGGCTGGTAGAGCTGGTGGAACTGATGATGTCGTTCATGACGGTCAAAGCCTTTCTCGCAGAAGATTCGTGGCGGAAACCGGTCGAGTGCGGTCGGTGCGTCGTGGTCACTCACCGGTCGCGAGGGCGAACTTCTTGGGCCGCTCGCAGGTTTGGCGGGCCGTGCCCAGAACGGTGAGCTTGGCCAGCGCGTTGTGCACCGCGCCGCTGCTGCGCCCCAACGCCTTCCCGATCTGATTGGGTGTGAATTCCTTGCCGGGGGCGTCACGCAGGTGGTCTTCGACCAGCCCCCGCAACGCGCCCGGGGCCAGCCGCTCGGGTGACTCCTGCCGCCCCGCTGCCGCGTCGGGCCCGCCGTCGGGGGTGTCGCCCCCGCCGTCGGGGATGTCGGTGGGCGGGGCCGTGGTTTCGCCGCCCGTAGGGCCCGCTGCGGCCGGTTCCGGCGGTTCCTGCGTCCCGGGCGCGGGTTCGGGCGCGGGCGCGTCGGCGGCGGATTCCGTGGCGGTGCTGGCGGTGTCGCTGCCCGGTTCCGCGTCCGCTTCCGGCTGCGGCTCGGCGGCCGGGTCGGCCGGGATGGTAGGTGTCCAGCGTTGAGCGGCGCGGGGGCTACCGGGGTCGCGGTCACGGCGCGCCGCACCGGTTTTGGCCCAGCCCGACAGGATGTGCCGGGCGGTGGAGCCCGCCATCCCGGCCGCGTCCGCCAGTTCGGCGGCGGTGGATCCGGGATGGTTTTCCAGCGCGGCCCACAATTCTTTCTCGTTGTCGGTGGGCAGCTCCGGCGCACTGGCGGCCGGTGCGGTAACCGGTTCGGGCGTGGTTTCGGTGGCGCGGTTTTCCGCGCGCTTTGTGGTGTTCTTCTTTCGTGCGGACATGACGGTTCCTCCCTGATAGGTGGGAATTGGTGGATATTCGGTCATGTCCCGGCCGGGACGGGAACCACGCCGTATCACCCGAACCCGGGTGTGGCGGGTGTTCCCACGTCTATCAACGCTCGATACCGGTATCAATGTCAAGCGGTGCGTGGAGAAAAATATGCGACTGGATTTTCTTCTCGTGTTGTGCGTGCCAGCGATGGTTGGCCTTTGGCAGGGCTACTTGGCCATTCGGACGAAGGTGTCGTACAGGAAGGCCTTCTTGTGGGTGTTCTTTCTCGAGCCAAGTCGGTCTGCGTGATGAAAGGCCCGCCGGTCAGTCAGGGGAATCGGTGCCGAGCCAGGGCCGCCCGCCCCACCACCGTTCCCCGTTGTGGCAATCAGGACACCGCGGGTACCACTCGTCGTGGACCATCAACATCACGGCCAGCACGGCCGACTCGATCGGGCCGGGCATGTCGACGGAGTGGCCCTCCAGCAGTGCCTGCATCAGACGCTCCGCGACTCGGGCTCGACGGCAGAGGCGGACCTGCACCCATCGCCGGTGCGCGATCCACGCCGTGAGCGGGCGTCTGGGGTTCTCGTGGTGATGGTCGGCGGTCATGATAATTACCTCCATTCGGCTTATGGACAGAGCACCTCCATCGCGGAATTCGAGAATCTCGAGAGTGTTGGTGCCGTGTCCTGGATAGGGCGGCCCACCGGTGGCGCAGGGCCATCATTCCAAGAATTCGGGAGCCACATACATGAACGCTCGATACCGCGTGAATGTCAAGCCGATACCGCTGGATTCGGTCGTTTTCGCTTGTGCATCCGATTGCGACTGCCAGCGACATTTGACATATCCCAGGGAATGTTGACCACAAGCCCGCAATGGGCGGCGTGACCTGTTCATCGCCGATATCGAAGCCCGCTGCCGTACCCGCCGATGACCAATCATCACCGCAACCTCTGGGTCAGATGCGGCTGCGAGCCAGCTGCTCGACACGTGAATCGTTGGTCAACTATCGGCGGCAGTCACGCGCGTGTTCCGATTCGGATAGTGATTATTCGAGTCGAACTCGACTCGACTCGCCATCTCGCACGGATCATCGAATTCGAGGCGAGACCGCCACCACGCGGGAGACGGTGGCGGCGGTCGAGGTGGAGCTGTGGCCGGTCGGCCTCGGGTCACGGCCGACGGGTGCGGGTCACTCGCGGGTGTGCTCCGGGGTCGGACCATGAACTCGGTAACCGAGTGCGTGCAGCCGGTCGAGATCGATGTGCGGTGCTACTTGCGCCCAGGTGATATGGCACCACTGCGCGCCGCAGCGGCACGTGACCACCTCTGACAGGGAGCCGCCGGGGTGGTGCGGATCGCTGCCCGTCGAAGTGATTGCGGTGCAGCAGGATTCCTGTCCGCTGAGCACGAGGACGTCGTCGGCGCGGGGATGGGGTCCGGTCGCGTAGTTGCGGGCGGCCGACCACGACGGCACGGTGCCGTCGGCGGCTACCAGGCCGTGTTCGGATGCCTCGGTCCACAGGTGGACCAGCCACGCGCGGCGCGCGGCGTCGGCGAGGGTGTCGGCGTCGATGAGGTAGCCGTGCGGCCGTTCGCCGTCGTGCCGTCCCGGACCGGCGACCTCGATCGCCCACACCCGCGCCGCACCCGCCTGCACGGCGGTCATGCGTGGCCCCGCGTCCACGCGGTGGGCAGCGGTCCGCCCGCCTCGATCAGGTCGATCAGTTTCTCGGTGGCGCTGGCGATGTCGCCGTGGAGGTCATCGCGCTGCTGGAGGTAGGCGACGTCGAAGGCGGGGTCGTTGTCTCGATGGCCGGGGTCGTCGGGATCGAGGCCGTATTTGGTGCACAGCGTCGTGTACAGCTGTGCCATGTCGCGCCGCCGGTCACGGATGTCGGCGTGCAACCGGTCGGCCTCCGCGATCCGGTCCGCGGGTGGTGGCGAGGTCCGCGGCACCTCGGCGGTCTGCGGCCGTGGCGGGGCCGGTGTCGGCTCGGTGGTCTCGATCGCGAGCTGGACCTTGAGGTCGTCGGGAGCGAAGAGGCCGGAATCGACGACGGTCTCGCGGTACTCCGCCATCCGCCGCAGTTCCTCGTCGAGGCCGGTGGCGGTGAATTCCATCGGCGAATGGCCGGGCGGGCCGGGTGTGCGGCCTGCGCACAGCTCGTGGATGATCGCTGTGGCCTGTTTGGTGAGTGCGATGACCCGGTGCAGGATGTCGCGTTGCTGTTCGAGCATCCGGTAGAGCACGCGCTCGCGTTGCACGGTCAGGAAGCGCGCCATTCGCAGGTCCCAGTCGACCGGATCGACGGTGTCGTCGGCCGGATCCAGCTCCCACGGATACGCGAGATACGTGGTGCCGCCGCGTATTTCCAGCGTGCACTTGGTGAGCGCGTCCTCGGTGTAGACGCGCGCGACCCGGCCGAGCGTGTCCGGCGGGGCGTGGCACAGCCCCACCTCGTCACCGGCGCGGACCGGGCATTCGGTGTCCTCGGGCCACATCGCCGGGGCCGGGGTTGTCTCGTTCGTCATCGCAGAGATCTCCTCTCGATACCCGGGCGCGGGTTTGGTCGTTGCTGTTTCGCCGCGCCCGGGGTGGATGGGGATTCAGTTGCCGCCGTGGGTGTCCGGGTCCGGCGGGTAGGTGAGGGTGGGCGCGGTGGCACGTATCGAGCCGGGGTGGAGGTTGGTGCTGGTGATCAGCGCGATGTCCATGTCGGCGGCGAGATCGTCGCTGGTGAACTCGGTGCCGGGGTCGGCGTGCGCCCACGCCCATTCCGCGACCACCTTGACCTGTTCGGCGCGGGAATCTTGCGGTGCGTTCGGCCCGACCGGCTGGGCTATGCGCCCGCTGTCGAGTGCCTCCCAGAACGCGTGCAGGTAGACCTCGGCGTGGGTGGCCAGCACGCTCGCGCGGTCGCAGTGCCGCACGAACGCGGCGCGGGTGACCGGGTCGTGCGGGTAGAAGTCGGCGGCGCGGCGAGCACGGGCGGCCAGGATGTCGGCGGCGGTGGGCGGCGTTTCCGGGGCGGTGTGGTCGACCATTATCGTTGTCTCCTAATGTGTTTCGAGTACTGCAATCCGGTGTCAGCGGGTTACCGGTGCTGGGTCGGGTGCGGGGGTGGGCGGTCGGTGCAGTCGTCGCAGAGGCCGGTCAGCCGGTTGAGCGTCAGGTTGTGCGGGGTGATGGTGACGGTCTTGACTTTCCGGCAGCGTTCGCAATAGCCGATGGTGCGCATGACGGGGTAAATCCTTTCTGGCGGAGTGTGTTTCACCGCGATGACTCGACCGAAGTGCGGGAGGTGTCGCGGACGGCGCGCAGGTCGAGATGGAAGGGCCCGTCGCCGCAGGCGCGAGTCATGCCGGCGAGGTCCGGGGAGCGCAGATCCGAGGCCCACGGGATGAGGTCGACGGCGAGGCGCTCGTCGTGGACCTCGGCGCCGTCCTCGCCGCGGAACGCGGCAACGTGGAGGCCGCCGTAGGGGGCCCAGTCGAAGTCGACCGACCGCACGCTTGGCGCGCGACGACCGATCTCGGCGACGATCGCCGCCAGCACGAGGTCGGTGATGGCCTGCTCGCGGGCCGCGCCGCCCGGCATCGCGTGCGCGGCAGCGAGGCGGGCATTCAGCACCGATCGAGGCAATGGGCCGGTGGACGGGTTCGGGGTCATGAGGGTGGGTTCCTTCCGTGGGTGGGCGTGGGTACCGGTCCCCGCCGTCCCGTCCATGGGCGGGACGGCGGGCCGGTCTGGTTATCTCGGTGGGCGCGGGGATGCGGCGTGCGGGCCGCTGGCGGGCTGGCCCGCAGCGGGTGTGCTGTCGTGGTAGGCGTCGGCGATGGCCGTAGCGCGGGCGTCGAACCACACGTTCAGCGCGGGCGTGTATTCGCGCTCCCCGGCGCGTACGCGGTCGACGATGAACGCCGCACAGACCGGTTCGTCGGCCAGGAACACGGTGAAAGTCGTGTCCCCGTACGTGGTTTCGGTCCATGCGTCGCCGGGGCACAGAGTCCAGGTGGTTTCGGTCGCGGCGCGGTCGAACACGACCAGCGCCTCGCGGATATCCCGGATGCGCATGTGCCCGGCCTGCCCGCTCACTGTCGCCCACTGGTCGGGGTGGTGGGCGTGGTCGGCCCACCATCCGCACCGCCCGCAGGTGCGGCGGTCGCCGGGGTCCATACCCCACCGCACCAGCAAGTCTTCACAGGCCAGCGCCGTCTCCAGATCATCGGCGGCACAAGCCCGGTCACGATCGGCGTGCACGGTGTCGCGGAATTCGCGGCGTTTGCGGGCCGCGATCGCATCACGCGGGCGCAGGTACTGTGCGCCCCCACCGGTCGGTTCGGGATACATGCGAGGTGCCATGTCGTCTACTCCTGACTGTGGTTGCGGTAGTTGCGATTTCGTGCCCTCGAAAGGGCGGTGATGTGGCGAGGTTCGGCAGTGGTCCGGCTCAGGTGCCGCAGTCGTCGTCGCATTGCCGGGTGGCGTGGCTGGTGATGAACGGGCAGGTGTCGCGGTGAGCCTTGGTGAAGGTGACCGAGCCGTCGGGGTGCTCGATGATGTGCATGCGGTGGCCGTGGCCGCTGGCCCAGTCGATGTCACCGGGGTCGACGGTTCGTTGCCCGTGGTAGCTGTAGACGGTGGCCAGCAGCGCCTCGACCCCGCCGAGCACACGCGCTGTCACGGCCGTAGTGCGGGTCCATGCGAGGGGCAGTCGCCCCCCGCCGGTGAGGTGGGTGTCGAGGGCGTCCATCAGCTCGGTCGCGTCGCGGTACAGCTCTTCGAGCCGGTCGTGGCGCTCGGCGGCCTCGCCAGGTGGCTCGACGCGGTCCTCGTCGGCGGTGTGGGCGGTGATCGTCTCGGCGATGTCCCACCGGGTGGCCCGGAACTGGTTGAGGATGTCGTCGGGGTCGAGGGTGTTGTCAGCCATGGCGCCAATCTCCTTGCGGTCGAATCGTTTTCGGTGTTCTCCCGTGCCGGGCGCGGGGTGCGCCGCGCCCGGCGGGCGGGGGCTATGCGTGGCGTACGGCGGTCACGGCGGCTTTGGCGATCGCGGCGGCGGTGGTGGCCGGGTCCTCGATCACGTGCACGGTGGTGTTGTCCAGCGGGGCCCTGCCCCAGGTGTCCGGGGTCAGCCACAGCACCGCGCACCCGGTCGCGCGCAGCCGGTCGATGCGCTGTTGCGCGCGGGTGCGATGGTGGTCCCAGTAGCAGCCGTCGGAAATGATGACCAGCAGCCTCGTGTTTTCCGGGCGGGACAGCCCGAGCGCGCCGTCGAGGGCATCGATCGCGTCATCGAGTGCTTCCTCGCCGTCGGGGCAAGTGAACTCGGTAACCTTGGCCGGGGCGGTGCCCGGGTAGGTGATCGGGGAAACCGATTCGCCGAAGGTGACGGTGGCGGTGTCGGCGGGCATGGCGGCCAGTTCGGCCGCGTGGGCGATGATCCACGCGGTCGAGGCAACCGGTTTGGCGTAGGCCGACATCGAACCGGATCGGTCGCACGCGACACCGATCCGCAGCGGCGGGATCGGGGTGGCGCGGCGGATGGCGCGGGTGAACGGCTCGGCGGTCGGGATCGCTCCGGCCGCGCGCTGGGCTTCGCGTGCCATCGCGCCGCGCATCCGCAACCGGCCCGGCGGCACCACCGAGGTCGTCTTGACGACCGCGCGTTCACGCTGGCTGGCGGTATTGAGGGCGCGGGCCAGCACACGCGCCGCGCCGCGCTCGTCGGTGCGCGGGGCGCGGGTACGTCGCGTCGAGGCCGTCTTGCCGAACACCTTCCCCGCTGCCTTCCGTGCGGCGGCCTCGACCTCGGCCTCGGCGCGAGCGGCGGCGCGCGCCAGCTCGGCGGGATCGGCCGGAATCGGTTCGGCGTCTACGGCTGTGCCGATGTTGGCGATCGTCTCGGCGATCGCGGCCGACAGGGCCGAGTGCGGGTCGGGGTCGGCGTGCGGGACCGGTCCGACGAGATCGAGCCATTGCTGACCGAGGTCGAGCATTCGTTCGGCGTCGTCGTCGGCGGTGGTGTGCGCGGCCTGCCAGATCTCGCGCAGGGCAGCGAGTTTCGCGGTGCCGAGGATGGATTCCGCAGCGGCGGCGGCCGGGCCGCACTCACCGGGTTCGAGGACCCCGCCGTCCACCCGGGCCAGCAGCAGCGCGGCCGCCTGCGCGGCGGCATAATCGGTGGCCGGGAGGGATTTCGCGGCGGCGGGCCCGCCGCTGTCGCCGATGATGATCTCGGTCGCCGAGGCGCGCAGCCAGTGTCGGTCGTCGGGGCAGCGGCGGACCTGGGCGGCCTCGATCCGCGATTCCTCGAGCAGCATCGCGGCCTCGACCACGGCCGGGTTCGCCATCGGGGGCGGATCCCAACGGCTGTGCTGGGCGTGGGCGCATTCGTGGGTGAACGCACCCCACACCGCCGCGTAGCGGGCCCGGTCGGCGAGGCGATCCGGCCGCACGGTGCCCGGGTCGACCTTCAACAGATCGCCATCGATCTCGATCGCGGCGCGGGCGGGAAAGAACACCGCCGGGTGCCCGTGCGCGGCACCGGGGGCGATCGTGACAATCAGGTCGTCGCGCTCGGCGATCGGCGGGGCCTCGGCGGTCAGGTCGGCCGACAGTGCGTCCCAGCCCGCCCGCGCGGGCGGTGTCGCGGGGGTGGCGGCCGGGTCGGCTATTACGTGGGATGTCATGGCGGGCAGTGCCTTTCACTGGCAGGGATCGGGGGCGGTCAGATTCGTGAGCCCAGGGCGAGGGGCGTGTAGGTGGCACCGAACACGGTTCTGACGACGGTCGAGACGATCTCGCGGTCGTCCTCGGGGGCGGTGCCGATCAGATTCGCCGCAGCGGTCGCGGTGTCGGTGGCGGCGGCAATGCGCTTGAACGCCAGCAGTTCTCGCAGTTGCGGGGCCCACCCGATATCGCCCGCGTCCTTGCGGGTGGCCAGGTTGCGGGCGACCCGTACCGCTTTCGCGTCGACCCCGAGCTGCGTAGCGAGGTCGTAGTCGCTGCCGACCCGGACCTGGAACGCGAACCGGGACGAGAGTGCGTCGGACAGGATCGCGCCGTG
This sequence comes from Nocardia thraciensis, assembly GCF_054782435.1. Taxonomy (NCBI): domain Bacteria; kingdom Bacillati; phylum Actinomycetota; class Actinomycetes; order Mycobacteriales; family Nocardiaceae; genus Nocardia; species Nocardia thraciensis. The sequence goes on along the minus strand of NZ_BAAGSM010000027.1, from coordinate 27,034 downwards.
CACACCCGGGTTGTGCCCCGCTACCACGAAGAACCCGGGCGCAGCGGCCACGACCTCGCCGCCGTTGGCTTTGATCACGATCTCTTTGCGGCCGTCCATCGCGGGATACATGCACGCGAGCACGGTCGGCGGGATCAACGTCGCATCGTCCACGAACAGCACCCGGCCCTCACGCATCGCCCGGATCAAAGGCCCGTGCACGAAAACGAAAGTGCCGTCCGGGTTCTGGGTGTACTCCCCCACGAAATCCGCCACCGTCGTATCCGAATCACCTTGCACCGTCAGCAGATCCCCGTACGCGGCCTCGATCAGCGACGTCTTGCCCGTGCCGGGCGGCCCGTACAACAGCACCGGGACCTCGGCCGCGCGCATGGTGCGCAACACATCCACATCGGTACGGCCCGCGAGCTTGCGCAGGTGGTAGTCCTGCCCGTTCGGACGCGCCACGGTCCTACCGGATACCGGGGCGGGCGCGACGGTTTTGCCTCTGCCCGTGCCCTTGCTTTTGGCCCTGGTGGTCGGGGCGGCCGGTTTCGGTGCGGCGGGTGCGGGTGCTGCCGGGGCGGGTGTGGGGGCACCGACCGCAGCGGCGGCCGTGGCGGCGGTAGCGCGGTAGCGCAACGGTTTCGCGCTGGTCTGTTCGGCCTGTCCGTCGTCGGTGAGCTTTTTCAGCGCGTTACCGATCGCACCGGACGACCGCGAGATCAGTTTCGCGATGTCGCGGGGCGTGTAGTCGGTGGACGGGTTGTCGGCGAGCACTTGCGCGACCATGCGGCGCAACTCACCGTTACCCAGACGCGCGCCCGGGGCGGCGGTAGCGGGGGCGGGGGATGTCATCGTGGAAACTCCTTGCAAGCGGGACGGATACGAATCCGGGGCGGGAACCGTGCCCGGGGGCCGCATCGGCCCCCGGGCACGGGGTCACGGGTCAGATGTCGCCGAGGTCGAACGGGCCGACGGTTTGCCACGTGACAGATCCGGCCGCACGGTCCCAGCCAGCGCGCGCCACGATCGTGTCGGCATCCACGCCCCACGAATTGGACTCGAATTCGTCGCGGTCCACCCGCATCACATCCACGCGGTAGTCCCACACATCGCCGCCGGTGGTCACGAAGTCGCGAATGTGGTTGTCGGCCCATGCGCGGGCGGTATCGAAGTCGCTGAAATCGTCGTAACCGAGTTCGTCCCCGTCACGCGACAGCAGCGCGACAAAAATCTCGTTGTCGTTCAACTCGAATACGGTCATGGCATTAACCTCCCCATTTCAGGCGCGCCGGATCACGGCGGATCATCGCATACGCCGGGCGCGAAACACATTCGGATTGCTGATTTCCCCGATTTTCCGGGGCCACAACGAAACTAACTCGATCCGCCATACGCACGCAACCCGAAAACCGCCCTTTTTCCGGGAATTTTTCGGACTCGCCCCGGAATTGACGGCGCAATTCCGGGAAGAAATGCGCATGCACAGCCGTCCGGCCGCGCACACGAAAGACGAAAAGAATGACCACAAAGAATAATGAAATGGAGAACAAGGAGAGGAACAGAGGGGCAAATATGCCAGCAGCGGACAGGACTGGCGAGACGGTCGCCAGGGACGGGCGGTACCGCCGCAGAGTCATGTACCTACCCTTTGTGGGTACGTGATCCCGTGTCGCAGAGGGGCCTCGATATGCATGCCTACCAGGCATTATGATGCGGTCGGGTGGGGCGATTTGAGCGCCCCACCGAGGACCCCACGGAGGTCCCCACGGAACGCCCCACGGATCGACCACGCACGATCGCCAATAAAAGATTGATATCGTAAATGGCATTCGATAGCCCGGACAAAGGGTTCCTGATTTCGGCGCCGGGCCGCTTCGAACGCCGGGCTATGATGCCGTTTCATCTGGGTCAATAATTTGCGTATTACACGCCATTTCCTCGCATTTTCACTATACCGGAATGGCGCGGTGCAGTGACGATTTGTCCCGACAGGGGCGAACACGTTTGCCGCTCGTGTCGTGTAGCAGGCTAGGTCTCCTGTGCCGGTCTTCTTCCGTGGTTGTTTGTCACTGCGGTCCCGGCCGGAGCTGCGGACGATGCACCCCTTCTCTCTGGGCTGGGGCCGTGTCATCTCGTGGTGCGTTTCAGGTGCTGGAGGAGCTGGCGTGTTTCCCGGGTTGGGGTGGTGTCGATCTCGGCGAGTTTTCCGCGCAGGAGGGTGTAGGTGCGGTCGAGGGCGTCGTATTCGCCGAGTTTGGCGTGCAGGCGGAGGATGTTCTGCCAGAGCACTTCGTTGTAGGGGTCGGTTTCGGTGGCGGTTTCGAGCATTTCCAGGGTGGTGCGGGGGTCGGTGGTGGCGGTGTGGGCGGCCAGCCATCCGCGGGCGTTGAGCGCGTCGCGGTGGGCGGCTTGGCGCATCGGCGCGATCCATGGGTGCGGCAGGTCGGGGGCCAGTGGCGCGGCGGCCAGCGAGACTATCCGCTGGCACGCGCGGGTCCGGTCGGCGTCGCTGGTGGCACGGCGGCGTGCGTTCACTGCGTCGGTGAACTCCCAGTAGTCGACCCGCACGTACGCGGGGTCCAGGCGGAAGCGGGTCCGGTCCTGGGTGAGCTGCACGGCGGCGTGGCGGTCGGTGCCGGTGGCCGCGGCGAGCGTGGTGCGCAGGCGGCTGAGCGCGTTGGTCAGCGACTTGCCCGGCTTGGCGGGCCGGTGCTCGCCCCACAGGGCCTCGAGCAGCTCAGCGCGGCTCACCCCGCCGGCATGCAACGCGAGCACTGCCAGCAGTTCCAGGCTCTGCGGTTGCAGACGACCGGTGACCTCCACCGCACCCGCACCGTCCGCGCCCGCCGGTCCGGGACCGGCCCACAGCCGGGTCGGGCCGAACAGCTGCACCACCAAACCCGGCCCGCTGCCCTCTGCGAGCGCGTACGCGGGTTCCGGGACCGGGCCGGGGATCTCGGGCACTATCGCCACGCCGCCGCCGGTACTGCTGACGGTCGGCGGGGTATCGGCGGTGCGGCCGGGATCGTGGCCGCTGTGCGGGCCGGTGACCGACTCACGGCCGCGATCCGGTGGCGGTTGTGCGGGTTCGGGGCGCGGCAGGCTGCGGGCGCGGCCGGGATCCGGGGAGGGCGGGTCGGCGAGGAGTTCGAGCCGGTAGACCGTGGGCCGCTCGGTTCGGCGTCGGCCCGGGGCGCGGGTACCCCGTGTACGGGGGCGCGCGGGCACGGTGCCCGCCCCGATGTGTGTGGGTGTCGGTGGGGGCGGGCGTAGCTGGGTTTCGACGGCGGCAGAGACCGTGTGGGCGGCGCGAAGTAGCCGGTTGCGCCACAGCAGTATCGCGGGCCTGTGCAGCAGGGCGGTGGCGCAATGCCGGTCGCGGGGAAGGCAATCCAGGACCGGGACGCGCAGGGCGGTGGCGTAGTCGCTGCCGGGGTCCGCGCCGATCAGCAGGACTCCGGGGTGGCGGCTGCGACCGGCCAGCTCGCGGATCCGAGCACCGGCCGGGGCCGGGTCGGTGTGGTCGGCGTCGACGACGATCAGGCAGGCATCGGCGGCGGCCAGCACCGGTGCCAGCGCCGAGCCCGGCCCGGGTGCCCCGCAGTCGGCGAACACCGTGGCTCCCAGCTCCCGCCATGCCCCCAGCTCGCCGAGGCGCCGGTCGTGGCCGGGACCGGTCAACAGGGTCGCGGTCCAGTCGGTCCGGCGGGTATCGGCTCCTGGTGGCGCGGCCAGGAATCCGGCCCCGCTGGGCAGGAATTGGAGGTGCTCGGCGATCGGTATCCGCCGCGCGCCGGAGCGTGCGGCGCGCGCGATGCTCGCCAGCCCACGATACGGATCGGCTCCGGCCAGCTGCGCGAGGTGCCCGCCGGCCGGGTCGGCCTCGACCACGACGGCCGGGCCGGGCCAGGTGTGTGCGAGCGCGACCGTGGTGGTCGTGACACCGGTATGCGGCGCGAGACCGGCCACCGCGATCAGCAGCGGATGCGCGGGGCCGGACGAGGTGCGGGGGCCGGACGAGGTCATCACAACCGGGCCGGAGTCAGGTCCATCTCATGCCTCCCCGCGTCCGCTGCCGGGGTTACGCAGGGCCAGATGGCACGGGTGTACCAGCTGGGCGCGCAGGACGTGGTCGATGAGGGTGGTGATGGTGTCGGTGACGCGTGAGAGGTGGGTGTGGGGCAGGTAGTGCCCGGCACCGATCACGATGTCGTAGTCGGCCCACAGCGCGTTCGCCAGCCCGACCGCCTGCTGCGGGGGGACGAACCTATCGCGCTCGCCTGCCAGCACGACCGAGGGGACGTGGCGAAGCCGCTCGGCGATGGCGACGGCCAGACCGTATCCGGGGTGGTTGCCGAGGATGTCGATGGTCACCCTCGCATCGGCGCCAGCACTCGCGGGAAGAGGCCCGCCATTGCGGCGCAGGCGATAGCTCAGCAGAGCCTCGCCCGCCGCGGTGACCGCGTCCAGGGCTCGGTGCGACCGTAACCGGATCAGCCGCGGCGGCCAGGTGTGGAGATACGGTGGGAGACAGAGCGGTTCGGCGGTGGCGTTGAGGAACACGAGCCCGGCCAGGGCGGCGGCGCGGTCGGGGTGGGCGGTGGCATAGGCGTACACCAGCTGCGCGGCGGTCGAATGCGCAACCAGCACCACCGGTCCGCAGGCGCGCGCCACGACGGCGTCCAGATCGTCGGCGAGACGGCGCAAGGTGGTGATCTCGCGCCGGTCCGGGATGCCGGAGTCGCCGTGGCCGCGCTGATCGTAGGTGAGCTGCGCGACCGCGCCACACAACTGCTCGTCCATCCACCGGGCCACCGGGAACCAGAACCGACGCTCGCGCAGCAACGGATGCAGATACACCAGCGTGGCCGCCGCCCCAGCCCGGCCGACACGGGTGGCCGCCAGGCGCAGCCCGTCGTCGACGGGGATGGTCAGCGTGTGAAAACCGGGAGGAGTCATCGGATCGAGGTCCTTCCATCTGTCGAGGTCCGGCCACACGACACCCGCCCCACGAGCGGGAGCAGTCCAGACTTGTTGGCGGGTAGTGGATTTCGGCCGGAGTGCGGAGTCGGCATAGATTTCATCCCTGGCCCTGGACGTGGCTGATCAGCAGGCCGCCACCGGTGGTGGAGATGGTGTTGACCACTTGCAGGTAGTCCACTCGGGTGCGGTCGGGGCGCGTTTCGACGATGTGGACGTGCGCGGTGTTCAGCGTGACCGGGGTGATCGCGACGCAGTAGCGGGTGCCCTTGGGAATGGTGGCGATCCCGTCGGCCAGCGATCCCTCGGTGATCCCGGACTCCGGCGCCACCACCTTCACCGCGGCCTCGGCCGAGCGCAGCGTGTAATAGGCGTCCTGGAACGTCGCGATCACCCCCGCCACGGTGGCCGGATCACCCGCACGATCGGTCACCACCGCGCCCGTCAGCCCCGCACACGCACCCTCCGCCACAGACCCCGGCACCGACGCCGACGTCCCGGGCGACGCGGTCACCGCGCCGGGCCCGCTGTCGGCCGGGTGGTGCGGGCCGCGCACACCGGCGATCACGCCGACGGTCACCGCTGCCACCGCGGCGAGCCCGGCCCAGCCCCGCAGCGGTATCCGGCGCAGCACCCCGCGCCGTCGCGCGGGAGGCCGGCTGGGCTCACGGCCGGGTGCGGACGGGGAGACCAGCCACGTGTCGTCGAGAACCGGGCCGGGTCCGCGACCGGTTCCCGCGCCGAGGTCGAGGTCGCCGGACAGGTCGGCCGCCACGGGGTCACCGGGCTCCGACCATTGGTCGCTGTCTCCGGATGTGTTGTGAGGCAACTTTGTTCACCTCCCGGGTTGTGCTTCGGGGTCTGCCCGCGCCCGCCGAGCGGCGCTGGTCGGCGGGGCGCGAGCAGGGTCCCCCGAACGGGGTCGGCGGGTGGATGGTCAGAGCGTGTCGAGCATTCCCCGGATCACCGGTGCCAGCCGCTGCACCGACGCGCGCATCGTCTGGGGTTCGAGCAGCGCTGCGGTGTAGGCGATCTGGCATCCGCGCCGCGTGGTGTCGGCGTCGGCCGGGTCGCAGAGCCGATCGACGATGCCGGGGTCGATACCGGCGAGGCTGGGATCGAGCAGCCCGGCGTAAGTGACCGCGAGATCGAGCACCGGGCGGTGAACGACCGCGAGGTTGGCGACGTCGGCGATCGTCAAGAACCGCTGCTCGGCCGCAGTGGGCTCGGCACCGCACTGTCTCGCCCACCGCGTCCCGGCGTCGACCGACACCCGCCGCGCCCAGCTCCACGCCGCCGCAGCCGCATTCGGCTCCACCGGCACAACCCCGCCGAACAACAGCAGGTAGTCGGCCCACGCTCGCGCGCCCGGGTTGCCGTGGTCGTCGGCCTCCGGATCGGCCGCCACAGCGGTCCCCCTCCCGACGGCCTCGACGAGGGTGGCGTTGACCCGCGACAGCCAGCTGCCGGGCGCACCGAGATCGGCCGCGGCGAAGAATGTCACAACCCCTTCCAGCCTGCGCCAGGCATCCGCCGCGCCGAACCCTCGGGCGTGGTCCCCCAGCGCACGCAGCAGCTCGACCCGGTCGGCCATGGACATCAGGTCGATATCGTGCGCGGTGGCGTCCAGCGGCGCGAGGTCCAGGCGCGGTGTGCGGATAACGTCAGGGAGAGAAGACATGGCGGACAATCCTTTTCGCATCACAGGGGTGGGTCAGGGGCGTGTGGTGGGGGCAGCGGCGTCGATGACCGGGCCGGGACTCGTTACCCGAATCAGGTTGTCCGCGAGGCGGTTCAGGACGTCGGTGATGGCGGCGAGGGCAGTGCCGGTGTGTCCGGTGTCGTACTGGCTCCAGGTGACCTGGGCTCCGCGCTGCCGGTAGGCGATCAGGGTCCGCAAACCGGCGCGGACGGGCACGATGTCGTCGTTGTGCCCGTGATAGAGGTGCATCGGCACGGCGGGCGCGGCATGCGCGAGCCGTTCGTATTCGAGAACGTGCCGCCACATGAGGTCGTTCCACGGATCGGGGCGCTGGCACCAGTGCGACAGCGGCTGCGGGTAGCGGTCGAAAAGCTCGATGTCGGTGAGGGTTTCGGCGTCGACTGCCGTGTGCTGGCCTTCCTCGGTAAGTACATGCCGCAGCCGCTGATGCGGGTACGCCTGCGACAGCCCGACCACGGCGGCCAGCCCGAGCGTCGCGAAGGGTCCGCTGGTGAGGGCCGGTGCCAGCGCGGTCAGGTCGGAGGCGACCGCGCCCGCGGAGATCCCTCGCAGGTCCAGCTCGGGGGCGTAGCGCGGATGCAGCTCGGCCGCCGCGGCGACCGCGCGGCCTCCGTCGGCGTAGCCCCAGGCCACCACCGGCATCGAGGGCACAGACCAGCGGCCGGTTTCCAGGACCGGGACGGCTTGGGCGGCGCGGGCGAGGTCGAGAACGATCTGCCCGCCGGCATGAGCGGCGAGGAAGGTGTGCGGGCCGAGGCCGGTGACGCCGAGGCCCTCCCCGTCGGGCACCGCGACAATCCAGCCCTGGTCGAGCGCGGTGGAGATCTCCACGGTGTCGGACTCGTCGCCCACGGCCAGCATCTGCGACGTCGCGCGTCCACCGAGGCCGTGGAAGACCGGGTAGTACACCAGCAAGCCACCGTCGCCCGGACCGAGACCCGACGCAGAGACGTTCTCGTCGTTGTCGGCGGTGTCGATGTCGGTGTCGGGCAGGATCACCGTGCCCGAGGCGGGGATGAGGTCGCCGCGGGTGTTGGTCGACACGTACAGGATCTGCCAGGCCGCCGCTGCGCGTGGCAGTTGGGGGACGAATGTCGGGCGCATTCGGATCAGGTCACCGGGCAGAGAACTCGGCGAAAGGATCGGTGCGCTGTAGAAGTCGGACACGGGATACCTCCGTACAGAGCTTTCGATTGACCTTGTGGCACAGGGGGTTTGGTTTGTGTGTGGCTCCTGCCCTGCCCGGCGGAGGGGGCACCGGGCAAGACAGGGCCTCTCGGGCTGGTCTGGGGGTGACGAGGCGCCGGTCTGCCGGTGGTCAGGTGGGTGTCGGGTCGGTGAGATTGCGGGCGAGGGCCGCCAGAGCGTCGGTGGTGGCGGTGCGAGCGGTGCGGAAGTGGTCGGTCTTGTACTCGCGCCAAGCCACGTGTGCGCCTCGGGCTTTCAGATCGTCGGCGAAGCGGCGGCCGAACTCGATAGGCACGATCGCGTCCTTGCCGCCGTGGTACAGGTGCACCGGCACGGCCGGGGTTCCGCTGGCTTTGATGAGTTCGAGCGCGGCCACGTGCCGCCAGACCGGGTCGTCCAACGGGTCGGGATGCGCGCACCACGTGGTGAACGGGTGCCGGTACCGCTGACACAGCTCGGCTCTGCTCGCCGCTTCGACATCCGCCAGCAGCCCGCGCGCGGTCTCGGTGAACACGTGCCGCAAGGGCAAGTGACGGTGCGCACGGGACAGGCCGATCAGCCCCGCGAGCCCGAGCCCTGGCCAGGAGGTCCGGTCGATGTGCCGCAGGATCGGGCCGGGGTCGGTGACGACGGCCCCGGCGGCGATTCCGCGCAGCTCAAGCTCCGGTGCGTACCCGGGTTGCAGGCCACCGGCCCAGACCGCCGCTCTGCCGCCATCTGCGTAGCCCCACAACAGGATCGGTGCGCCGACCGCATCCACAGCGGGAATCCGGGCGGCAGCACGGGCCAGATCGAGCATGACCTGCCCAGCCGCACGCCCGGCCAGGAACGTGTGCGGTCCCTGCCCAAGCACCCCAAGTCCTTCCCCATCGACGACGGCGACGGGCCAGCCGCGTGCTAGGGCCGCGCTGATCTGCTCGGCCTCGGGTTCGGTTCCCGCGGCGAGCAACCGCGACGGCGCGCTCGTGGCGGCCAGACCGTGGAAGCTCGGCTGATACACCAGCAACGGACCCGAGCTGAGATCCTCCCCGGCGTCCTCCGGAGTGATCATGGTCCCCGACACCGGGATCGGCTCGCCGTGGGAGTCGCGGGACACGTACATGATCTGCCACGCCGGACCCGCACCGGCCAGCTTCGGTAGCACGGTAGGGCGCAGTCGCAGGATCTCCCCGATCCGATGATCGTCGTGCAGGGTGGGTGGGGTGTAGAAGCCGACGTCGGCGTCGGTGGCGCCGGAAGTCGTTGTGCCACTGGTGTTTGTGTCACTGGTCTTTGTTGTCATTTCTGTCCTTCGCTGAGGTCGTGGGCGAGAGCGACCAGCCAAGCGATCGCGGAGGTGAGCTGGCCGGTGGCGGCGTAGCCGGTGTGCGGAGCCGCCGTGGCAGCCACCCGGGCCCAGACCGCCGGATCCACCAGGCTGCTGTTGTCGGCGACCAACTGCCCCCACGCGGCGGCCAGCTGGCCCGCCAGCTTCACCACCTCGCCCGGATTCGCCGCGACGGTGGCGGTGATCTGGTTCCACCGATCCCCCGCCTCGCCCACCTGCTCGGGTAGCGGGGCAACGATGCGGGGGTCAGCGGCGTCGACCAGCCGCTGCGACAACGGCTTTCGAGGGATGTAGTCGACGGTGCCGGAACCGACGGCGACGTCGTCGAGCACCACGGTGGTCCACGCGGAACCCAACGCCTGCGACAGCACCTGCTGCAGGGTGGTGAGAGCAACGAGAGGGTTCGTCAGATCCGCTTGCGCGGCGATCAGGGCACCGGCGCGCAGGAGCGCCGCGTGTTCGGGGGCCGAGCACGCCAGGTCTCCGTCGACGCAGATATCGGCCACCCTGCCCGCCAATGCCCCGTATTCGGCGTCGTCGGCGGCGATCCCGCTCCCCGAGGCGGGCGCGGAGGTGAGTTGCACCGCCGCGACCGCACTTCCGCCGGTGCCCGGCGCGGGATCCGGGGTGAGCTGGCCCGGCCGTCCCGGAAACACTTGCGTGTCCGCGCGGCGTTCGGGGTTGGCATACAACGCGATCGCGGCGACCTGGTCGGCCGAAACCGGCCCGGTCCCGGCACCGATCGCCCTGGCGATTTGCGAAACTATCTGCGCGCCTTGGGAATACCCGACCATTGCCAGCGCGGTAGCCGGGCAGCGACCTACGATCTGTGAGGCCGTGGCGTCGAGTTCGGCGACCGCGGTGGTGACCGAGTCGACGTACCGCTCCGGGCCCCCACCAGCGCCCGGGATGCCGCCGAACCCGGCCGGATACGGGATGTAGGTGTGGGCCACCAGTCCCGGGACCGCTGCGGCCACCGGGCCCAGCAGCGCGCCGACTACGCCGGTGTCGTCGGTGCGGCTCGCGCCCGGAGACGACTGGCCGGTGCCTTGGACGCCGAGCACCCACAACACCGGACAGCCCGGATCAGCCTCGGCCGGTGAGCCTTCGGCCGGCGCACTCGTCGCGAGGACGCTCGCACCCAGCGAGGCCAGCAGCACCGCCGTCACCGTGCGCGCGCGTAACCAGGAGTGATTCATCGCTGGTCCACTCCGACTCCGGCACCGAATCCCGCTCCGACGGTGCCCCCAGCGATGGCCCCGCCCACGGCGGCAGGTGCTCCGGCGATCAGCGCACCCGCCGCCGCCCCGGCTGCCGCGCCGATCGCGGTACCGGCCACTCCGGAGGTGACGGTGCCGATCACCGGGACCGCGACCACCGTGCCCGCGACGGCCCCGGCGATCCCGCCGACCGTGCCGCCCACCAGGCCACCCACGACCGCTCCGGCCGCTGCGGCCGGAGCGGCGGCGACGGTGCCGCCGATCGCACCGCCGATCCCGGCCCCGGCGGCGGTGGCTCCGGCGACGCGATCCGAGCGGCCCGCCGGGATCCCGATCGAATCCAGACCCGTGGCGATTTGCGCCTCGGCACCGGCGGCGGTGCCGTTGATCGCGTCGCGGACCTCGACGGGCAACCACGGCGGTGACGGCACCGCGAACTGGCCCACCCGGATCTCATCCGGCGGCGGTTCGATCGGCGCGACCGGCTCGACCGGCACCGGCAGATGCAGCTCCTCCAGCACCACCGGCTCGACCGGCTCCGGCGACGGTGCGGGCCGGGGCACGGGCCCGTTACGCACCTCCGGAGGCTGCTGCGGATACTGCGCAGGCGCGGGCGGCTCCGGCGGAGGAGGCGGGGGTGGGGGTGTCGCGGTGCCCGGTTGCGCCTGGTTGGTCACGCCCGGCTGGTCGACCACCGGGCCGGGCGTCGCGGCACCAGCCAGCGCGGGAGCAGCCAGCATGACGGCTATCGGCACGGCAGCGGCGGCAAGCATGTGGCGTCCAGGCAGCGAGTGCCGTGTCAGGCAGTGAGAATTGGCGGAGAATGGGGAGGTGTTTCGGTTTTTGGGCATGCCGAATAACCCTTCGTCGCGAAGGAGAATGGGAATTGGGGAATGCGCGCGGGGGCGCTAGGCGGGCGGGCGTTCCCGGCTGCGTCATTGCAGCCGGGCGCCTCGGCTCATATTGGTGTGAATCAGAGGAACGGCAAGACCAACGACAGGACTTGACCGGCGACGCTGAGGCCGTTCGCGACGACGCCCAGACCGGCGTTGAGCCAGGACAGAACAACGTAGGGGTCCACGATTTTTCCTTTCGGAGAGGTGCTGTTGCCTCTCCATCACAACCCCGAAACCTCGTGTCGCGCCATAGTTTTCATTGTTCAACTTTGTGCGCGCACTAGCAGTACTAATCGGCCCGGTGGTGGTGATCAGCGTGGATACACGAATTTGGTCACGCCAGTCCGGATGGTGAATTTTCCAGCGCCCGCTGTGCACGTGCAGATGCACGGTCGATGCCCTGTCTCGCGGCCCGCGAGCTATCGCCTTGTTATCGGTCAGGCAATTCTTCGTTGCCGCGCTGAGTTGCTTCTGGTAGGAAAGAATCGTCTCGGGGGAGATCAATCTTTCAACGTATCCCGTGCGGACCGGGGTACAGAAGACCAGAAAAGGAGGGGGGAGGACGTGACTCGGACTCCTGACAGAAGCCACACCCCGCGATACGCGCGACACCTCCAGCAGCAGCGGCGAGGCGGCCGGCATGACCCGCTCACCACGCAGATGCCCACCGTCGGCCACTGGATGGAACGGCTACGTACCCACCACAGACAATCTCGCCGTAAGGCCGCCAAATGCCTGCATATCAGCGAGGCCGCTCTCCAACGCATCGAACGCTACGGAGCCACTCCCTCCGAGGCGACGCTGGGCCGGATGGTCACCGAGTACAACCTGGATCCCGACCAGGAGCGCCACACGCGCGAGCTGGTGGAACCAGCGGTCGACCTCACTCCGATCGCCGAGTTGCGTGAACAGTTCACCACCCCAACGCATCTGGCGCGGCTCGCGCGGTTCGAGCAGGAAGGGTTCGCCTGCGCCTACATCGATCCGCTCTGGAACCTGGTCGCGGCCAACGACATGTTCCTGCGGGTGTTTCCCGGTGTCGACGAGTTCGACCGCAACATGCCGCTGTGGCATTTTCAGCCCGGAACGGCCGAGCCCACCTCGAAACGGATCTCGGTGTTCTGGGAGTACGAGGCCGCCTTCCTTGTCATGACCCTCCGTGCCGCGTTCGGCCGTTTCCGCGACTCCCCGCAGGCCATCGAGCTGATGCGACGCCTGCAGGCCAGCCCGGAGTTCACCCGGATGTGGATCGACAGCCTGCGAGTCGCCTACGGCCGCGGCCCCACCGACCTCGTCCACCTCCGCGACCCGGCCACCGGCGAACCGCACTCGTGGAACATCCAGCTCGGCGAGATCCCCGACACCCGCGAGGTCCTCCTCTGCCTGGGATACCGACAAACCTATGCCGGGCCGCCGCTGTCATGACCACCGAGACCGGTGGCACAACGCCGATGCTGTGCCACCGGCCCGGCGGCTCCGTCCCGGTTCGAGACGATGGCACGGCGCATCACGCTGCTCAGCCCACGATCTTGTCGTAGTACCAATACACGCCGCTGTCCTCCTCGAACGCGTTGCAATTCGGCGAGGTGACGACGCCATTACTATGGTCTAGCTTGAGAGATTCCATGCAATCCTTGGGATTGGGAAACGGACCCACCGGGACCCAGTAATTCTCGGCAGCTGCCGACGGAGCGATCGCAGAGGTAGCTGCCATCACTGTGCAGGCACCAAGAATGATCTTGAACGACTTGTGCATCAAATCTCCCCTATCCGACGTCTCATCGCATACAGGTGCATCCTCCCACCTCACCGGACGTATCGGGCGCAAGCGCCGGAACATTAACGGACTGGACCACTTTCGGCACCCACCTGCAGAATTTGCGCGACAAGTGCCCCACGCAGCGGTGCGAGACCCGGCTCAGCCGTCGTAGGGATACCGCACGAATCGACGGGAGCTCGTACGGACGTCTGAACGGCCCACAGGTCAGGCTATGTGACATTCGTTCTCCCCAGTGGTGCTCTGCCGCAGCATGATTAGAGATATCGGCAATGGTCGAACACCATGCGTAGGCTGCGCCCATGGGTCTATTGCGCGGCGTAGCACGCAGAGCAGTGAACCGGCAAGGTAGAAGCGGGCGGCCGGAGTTCTTCGGGGACAAGGCAATTGCGATCACCGGTGCCGGATCCGGCATCGGACGCGCCCTCGCCCTCGAACTCAGCCGACGCGGCGCGCACCTGGCTCTCGCAGACATCGACGCCGCGCGACTCGAGGACACCCGCGCCGCGTGTTCCGGTCCGGGCACTATTTCCGTCGTGCTCGATGTCGGCGATCAGTCGGCGGTCGAGGACTTTGCCGCAGTCACGGCCGCCCGGTTCGGCCGGGTCGACGTGGTCATCAACTGTGCCGGGATCCTGCACGTCGGCTCGGTCGACGCGTCCCCGGTCACCGATTTCGATACCGTCATGCGCATCAACTTCTTCGGCACTCTCCACGTCACCAAGGCATTCCTGCCCCACCTGCGCCACTCGGATCGCCCGGCCCGCATCGTCACCCTCTCGTCCGCGCTCGGGCTCGCCGCCGTCGCGGGCCACGGACCCTACGCGACAGCAAAATTCGCGATCCGCGGATTCACCGAGGCACTACGCGCCGACCTCGCCGACACCGGAATCGCCGTCGTGGGCGTGTATCCCGGCGGGATCCGCACTCCCATCGCTCGCGCCGCCCTCGTCGCACCCGGCATCGACAAACCGGCTACCGTCGAACGATTCGAGCGCCGGGTCACTCGCACCGACGTGCACACGGCGGCACGGGTCATCCTCGCCGGTGTCGAACGCGGCACCCCACGAGTCCTCATCGGCGCCGACGCGCGGCTGGCCGACCTCGCCGCGCGTCTCGCCGGCCCGCATTACGACCGCCTCATTGGACTTGCCGCGAAGTTTGCGTGATCATGGACGGTTCGATACCGGGCGGTCCAGTACACAAACTCCGGGGGGAGAACCATGACAGACGCGAAATGGCTGTTGATCGAGACGTTCGGCGGCGGCACACCGCCGTCCGTGATCGCCATGGCACGCAAAATCAAGCCCTTCGTCCCCCTCCACCAGATCCTCAACCACCGCGTCGGCCTCCGCGAAGCCCACCGCGCCCTCGACGACATCGACGCCGACCGCGTCCCGATCGACCGGATCTCCGACGACGGCCGCCGCCGCACCATCGCTGTGCCCCTAGCGATCTCGCCGACCAGACTCCACGGAGTCATGCTCTGGTCCGGACACCCCAACGCCGAGGTGCCGCCGCGTGACCCCGCAGGCGCCTGGGTGTTCAACCTGGACGACAGCACCGACACCCGCAGCGACGACGTCCTGGCCCTCCTGGGAGTCCCACCCGACCGGCGGCCCGCGCTGCGCCGCCACTCGATCGCCGATGTCTTCGGATCCCCGTTCATCATCAACCCCGGAGACCAGCTGATGGCCCTCGCCCGGCTCGTCCGCGCCGAACACGGCACCAACACCCAATCCCTCTGGGGCCTGCGCCACCCCTGCGGCGAACTGCGCGCCCTGCACTACTCCTGCCGCCAGCTCACCGAAACCGACAGCGACGGCACCGTGCGAAAGATGCTGCGCGGCATCACCTACGACATCGGCCCCGCCACCGACATCCCCGCAGCGCCGCCCCCGGCCCTCCTCGAACACCGCGTCCTCGACGCAGTCGCCGCCGACGGCGAGTACCGCGCCATCATCAACCCCCGCACGCTGCACCTGCTCCAGTGGATCGGGCCCCCGATGCCCGGCATCGCCTGGCAAGCCCTCGCCGCACAACCCGCACCCGCCTTGCATCCCGACGACATCGACGCCGCCCGCGCCATGATCGACGGCCTGCGCGAGGGCCGCACCAGCGGCCGCATCCGGGTGCGGGCCCTCGACGGCACCTGGGCCACCCTCGACGCGCGCGCTACCCTTATCGCCCTCGACCACGACACCACCGCCGCACTCGTAGCACTACGACACGCGGCCCCGCTCGACCGACCATGAGCGCCCGACCCCGGTGCATCGACGACCCTCAGCCCGGCGTTTGCCATCCAAACACGATGGCCGCCAACAGCTTTCCCCAGCGGATTGACTCCTCCACCGCGTGAACCGCGAGGTCACCACCCACAGCGTGACGCGCATTACTGATAACGCAATATTGCGAATTGCGGGACTCGGTGACTAGAGTCGGGTGCAACGCTGCCGCTAACCACAGCGGCGTCCTGCAGGCATCGAAGGTAATGCCGCTTGAAGCGTCCCCGCGAAACTCACTCGGAACACCCTTGCCCGCGTGACTGTTTCCTCGACGTAGAGAGCGACCGACCATGCATATCCCCTGCACATCGTCCCTCCATCCGGCCGCGACCGACACCGCGCAGCTCCGCCGGGTATCCGGTTCTCGCCTCGGCACAGACTCCAGTACCACACCTGTCGGCCGCACTGTCCTCGACTGCGCGGCGTCGGCCACTGAGCTACCCGGCACGGTATCGAGAGTGCTGACATGACCCGCGTTTACGAACCAGCGCAGATGCCGGACTTCTACGACTGGATCTGGCGGGGGCGGGACCATCTCGGCCTAACGCTCGAGACCACCGCCGCCCACACCGATGTCACCGCGTCCTGGCTCGGCAAGATCGAAAATGAGCGGCGTCCTACCACTGAGGCCGTCGCCGGACAGCTCGCCAGTGTCTACCGGTTCAACCGCTGGCAACGCCGCCACACCCTCGACTTGTTGAAACCCTCGGCGACGCTGGCGCCCGCCGACGACCTGCGCCGCCACATCATCTCCCCGGCCGTGCACGCGCACCTCGGCCGTCTCGACGCCCGGCGGATGATCGCGGGCTATTTCGATCCGCTCGGCACCGTGCTGCTGGCCAACGAGTCACTGCGCCACGCGATCCCCGGCCTCGACGACGCCGACGACAACCTCCTGCTGTGGCTGTTCACCCCGATCGCCCGGAAAGTCTTGCAGCACTGGGAGTGCGAAGCAGTCCACGGCGTCGCGAACCTGCGAGGAGCACTCGGCCGCTACCGCGACACCCCGCAGGCACGGCAGCTGTGGCGGAAACTGCTGGCCAGCAACGACTTCAACCGGCTGTGGACCGAGAACCCGCTCCTCGTCGCCTACGGCCGGCTCTCGCCCGCCCCCATAAGCCTGTGCACCACCCGGACTCCGGCGAGCCAGCGCCGATGTCGCTGCAAGTCAGCGAGTACGCCCGCCGCGACATCCTCGTCGGCTACGCCTTCTACGACCACCCCGCAATCGCATGCTGAGGTGCCGCCACACTGCCGCGTGTCGCGACGACGACACCGCGCCCGCAACCAGGGAATCAGCCCGCCCGGTAGCCCGGATCCGGCCGACCACGCCTGCCCTGGGCCGGGACGCGGCGGGTGGCAGGCGGACAGGACGACGACTGACGCTCCTGCCGATCCAGCCACACGAGGACATCCCGGCGATACCGGCGCTCCGTCATCCAGTCCTGCCACCAACGTCGAATCCTGTCGATCACTGCGTGCTCCAAATCCTCGGCGTCCCCACTCTTCTCGGAACGCGGGGCGCTGTGGTCATCTCAGGCGGATGGGGGGCCGGTGGACGGTGGTTGGCAACCACGCGGCCACAGGCAGGGACAAGTCGAAGTTGGCCGGGTAGAACACCAGGTCGGTCTGCACGGCGAGCGGGTAGATGCCGGTGCGACCACCGGTCCACTGCCCGCTCGGACCGTGGTGCACCAAGCCGACGTAGCCGGTGCCGGTCGCCAGGATCGTGCCTGTCGGCAACCCGGCCAGCTGTACGCGGGACTCGATCAGCCGGGTTCCGCCCACCGAGGCGGGCTTTGGCCCGGTCACGATGGCTTCGCGAGCGATGCCGTGTGCTCGTCGCGAATCTTCTTCCGGCGGATCACGCCCACGCCGATGAGGACGAACCCGGCCAGTTCCAGCGGGAGCCACACCGGCCACGGGGCTTGGTAGGCGACGTGCACCACGTTCGACGCCGCGATCAATCCCACAGCGACAATCCCGGTCAGGATGGAGATCACACGCCGCCGTGTCCGGCGTTTCGTCATGCTGTTTCCACTCATCAGGGTATCCATTCGTCATGAGTCACATTGCAGGGCAACGGAGTTCACATCCGATGCGCGGTGCTGAGGGCACGTGATGCGCAGCATCGCCTTCTCGACTCCGGTGCCGACGGCGGCTTTCAGGCCAGTTCAGGGAAACCCCGGGCATTGCTGACGCCGGTGGCGCTGAGCTGCGGTGCGGGTCGCCGCGTCCCTTGTGAGGGTGGGACGGGGCGACCCTGTGTGATGACCTCTCGTTATTTACTGCGCCGTCGTGGCTCCTACTCGTCGCCGTTGCGCTCGTCGGGGTCGAAGCTCACGAACACGCGAAACCACCTCCCTCCATCGGTCAGCTGTATTTCCAACTCTCCCAATGCTTCTCGCGCAACCAGTCGGGAATCATGATGGACAGGAGCCGGATTCCGGAAGGTCGGAGGCTGACTACTGTTGCCGGTTGCGTTCGTGCGCATTGGGAACCTTCGTGGCGTCAGGGGTTGAAAATGTCGTAGCCGTAGTCGAGGTTCGCGGCGGCAGCTTGCCCCTTCTCGGTAAGCACCCACGGGTATCCGTCCGGATCGACACCTTCCGGTGCTTGGGTTCTCACGTATCCGTGCCGAATGAACCAGTAGATCGCGTGCATGGCGCTGGCGCGGCGCGGCAACCGGAGCTCGGTAGTCAGCGTCTCAGCCGTGCGCGGGCGACCGTCCGACAGGGCCTCGAGTATCCGTCTCTGGTTGCTGCTGAACAGTTTCCGCGGATACCGGTCCGGATGATTAGCGACAGCCTTCCGCCCGACGGCGGTGAGCTTCCACAGTTGCTCACGGGTGCCATCCGGCCGCGTCCACGTGCTGTCCCCGTTGACGTAGCCGTGCCGGAGCAGCCACCGCAGCGTGTGCTTCACCGACCCGGACTTGGCGATACCGCTGGTCCTCATGAGGGTAGGCACCGTTTGGGGGCGGCCGTTGCCGAGCGCGTGCAGAACGCGCAGCTGGTCGAACGAGTACGTGTCCGCCATACTCGGTCACTTCCCCGAGTCGTTGGTCACCGGGTCGCGAGACAGGCCCGCCATGTCAGCGCGCCCCGTGATCGGTGATACCGGGCTGGTTACCGCCGCTCCGTCCGGACCACGACGGCGCGGTGACTCCCGGCTGTCCGTCGGGCTGTGCGGCGCAGCTGCCCGGAGTCGTGGGCTCGGGGCGTTGGGCGATGAGCAGCGCCAGGAGCGCGGCCAGCACGCCCGCGGCCGTGTAGAGGATCGGATGAGTGCGCATGTCCTGGATCGGGTCGTAACTGAAATTCATCGGAGTGGACCGTCCCGTCGTCGTTGCGGTGCGTATGCCGTCGTTCGATTTCGAGGCCGAACACGCCGTCGTGACCGAGCGCGATGTTCTTGCCCTGGTCGGGGGTGTTAGAAGTGTGAGGCGAGTGCTCGCGCGATGAGTTGCTCGGCGGCGGTGTCGGTGACCGCGTGTGCGGCGAGGGCGTCGAAGGTGGTCAGATAATCGGTAATAGCGTCGCGGCCGGTGAACCGCAGTCCTCCGGTCATGGTCTCGACGGCCACTTCCCGGTCGTCGAAGACCATGAAGTTGTTGACGCTGTTGAGGTACTGCGCGGTGCGGGGAACGATGCCGAGCCGGATGGTGTTGGGCAGCGGACGCAGCAGCAGGGCGTCGAGTTGAGCCCTGGTGGTCGCCGCGTCCCCCACGCGGGTGTAGAGCGCTTGTTCCCCGATCAGGATGTGCGTGCGGTGGCCGGACTGGCGGCGCTGCTGCTGCCGGGCCATGCGGACCTCGACGGCGGCGGGGAGGTCGTGTTCTGCGCCGACGCCGCGCAGGCAGACCGTGAGGATGGCGGTGGCGTACTCGCGGGTCTGGAGCAGGCCCGATACCACGTCGGGGTCGTAGATCCGCAAGTACTCGGTGCCGGCCTCGGCGCGGCCCGTGTCCTGTTGCAGGGTGCTCGACGCAGCATCGCGCCAGGAGCGAAACTGCGGATCGGACACGGCGATATCAGCGGACATGCTTATCCCTCCACTTCTGGTTGGTTCTTTCACTGAAAAACGTTGCAGAGCAGCGGAACTCCTCTGTCTGAGGGGTTTCGGCAGATGTTGGGAGCGCTGGGTTCTACTGTGGGGTTGGTTGTTCGCGCGCCATGTCGGAACAGTCCCCTGGGTCATTGCGCCGCAACGGCGTCCGAGTCGAGGATGCTCCGGCCCTTCGGCGCGATCCGCCACAGAACGGCGCGGCCGTTCTTCCCGCCGCGCTCACCGGTGTCCCGGACGAAGTCATCGTCAGCCAGGCGGCGCACCGCGTGGCTGGCGACACCCTCGTCCACACCGGACTTCTCGGCGATCTCCCGGCAGGTCCGCTTCTTGCCGTCCGCGACACATTCGAGGATTGCTCGCTGCGTCGGGCCGCATCCGGGGCGTATGGACATGTGACATCCTTTGCTGTTGTCTATGTTTCGGTAGTGATATCGCTGATCAGGGTGCGGTCACCGTCGGTGCGGGTGGTGACGATCTGGCGGTAGACGCGCGTCTCGCCGGGCTCGGCCGGGTTGAGACTGGGCCGGTGCGTCGTGAGTTCCAGAGCCCACCGCGACACCGGGCCGGTGCCGACGCCGGGATCGAGGGTGGTGATGCGGGCGCAGTGCTGGACCGCGGGTGTGTGGTCGATACCGGTCTGGATGCGCTCAGCCGGGTGCAGGCGGGAATCCGGAGTGAGCACCTCTGCGGCAGCGGCCCCGGACCGCAGCACGAAATACCCGTGCTCGAAAGCAAGGATCACGTCCGGGCCGTCGCCGGTACTACCCGGCCCCGACCCGGTCACCGTGTCGGGTGTGCGGGCCTGCGGGCAGGTGAACGGCGCGGTCTCGGCGGCGGCGGGACCGGACATGACCCATCCGGCAGCGACAGCGGCGAACCCGGCCACCGCCACCCGAGCCAGCCGGGACAGCTGTCGTGAAAACAGTTGCGGCATCAGTGTTTTCCTTCCATAGATACAGTCAGAGAATCGAGGCGGGAGATGGCGATACGGATGGATCGGATGCCCAGGACGTGCCGCTGCGCGGGCTGCGCGCGGAGAAGGGGCTTCTATTCGTCTGCGCTGCCGCTCGCACGGGGGTCGCCCGGTGGGATGTTTTCCCCGCCTTCGGCGACAACTAGATTCGGGAGCAGGTAGCCGTGCTCGCCGTAATACGACATGTACTTCATCACGGTGCTGACCGTGGTCGCGTGGTCGCCGCGGTCACGGATCAAGCGGTCGGCGAAGAACGCCATGGTCCAGGTCGGGCCGACGTTGTCCACGAGGACCGCTGGTTCCCCGCAGCGCACATAGGTGCCGGATTCGTCGATGTCCTCGAACGCCAACAGCCGCCACGCGACCGGGAGCTTCTCGTCGTAGGGTTTCATGAACCGACAGGCCGTCGTCAATTCGTCCGGCGTCACCGCCATCGGACTCAGCATCCGAATGTGCGTGGTGAACGTGTCGGCGGACCAGTCGACCTCGGTGTTATCTGCAGCGGTGATGACCCACATCAGTCCGCCATCCTCTCTTCCCGAATCTGATACTCGTGCACTGCAATTCCGCTGTGGACCGGACTCGTGTCGTGCTTGCGCCACAGTTCCGGCAATGCCCGCGCATTCGACTCCAGCGCCATCACCCTCGGGTCGCCCGACAGCACCGTCCGGCGGTGACCGGCCGAGGGCAGGTAATGCACACCGACATCGCCGGGCGAGTCTCGGGGCATCACCGCGTGATAGCTGTTGCCGTCCATATCGACGACAAGTCCCGTGATCGCCGGGTCGCCGTGGTCGGTCATGGTCAGCCGATACTGCCGATTCTCGGGCTGCTCGACCGACGAGGAGTGTTCGAGCATCAGTCCGAGGCCCCAGCAGCGGATACCGGCCTTGATTAGTTGGCCGAACTGCTGCACCATCACCGCCGACGCGTGCTGCCGGTCGGCCGGTAGCGGGAACGGGTGCATGTGGATCTGTTGGGCCGGGCGATATTCGAACCCGAAGAACAGCGAGAACACGCCCGCCGTGCGATAGATGTTCATCATCGCGGCGCACGAGTCCTCTCGCGTGGCCACCACAGGACAAGGGATCACAGGGATTGGGGTCCTTCCGATCTCGAACGCTGGACGTCCAGCCAGGTCTTGTTGCCGAGCGGTGTGATCTGCCACCCGTCTCGGGGACCACGGGGCTTGTCGACCATGCGTTGCACGTGCAGCCGAATCGCTGCCCGGCGCACCAGCCGCTCGTCCAGCTCGGCCTCGGCCGCCAGCTGCGCGGTCGTCAACCACTCCACCCGCGACAGCAGATCCAGCACCCGCAACTCGGCCACCGCGACCTGCTGCATGTCCGTGAGGAACGGTCGCCGGGTCATAGCCGTCGGCGGCGACTGCGTGCGTACTCGACCGCCGCGATGACAGCACCGAACACGGCGCACACACCGACGACCACATCGAGCAGCCTCACCAACCGGACCATGTTGATCCCCATCACTCGGCCACCCCCGAACCCTGTTGCGTCCGTGCTTGATTCGCCAGCCGGGTCTCCACCACATACACCAGCCCGAACAACAGTGGCACCGTGAGCACGGTCAGGCCGAGGGCGACCTGCCACGGCAGCAGGATCCAGATGATCGTGAGCCCGACGGCGAAAAGGAATGGGGACCATGCCTTCACGACAGCGGCTTTGATTGTCGGCTTCTGGCGTTCGGGGTCTGTCACGGTCCGGTCTCCTCTTCTGGGGTGTGGGTGGGTGTGACGAATCGGTAGGTGTGGGTACGTCGGGCCCGGACTGTCCGGTCGAGCCAGAGCAACAGCAGAGTGAACGCGGCGACGGCCATGACGCCCCTGAGCACGACGCCGAATGCGCCGAGGTAGGACAAGGCCACGACACAGGTGGAGACCGCGGTGCCGGCGAGACACACACCGAGCACAATCCGCAGGTCGCGATCCTGACGCGGGGTCAGGGTGAACCTCACCCGGCGGTCATCGTTCATCGCGGAGCGGGTGGTTGTCGTAGAGGTCTTGATGCTCGTACACGACCGGCGGCGGAGGATCGACCATGTCGGCCCACCGCCGCCACCACGCGGGCTCGGTGAGTGCGACCGGCCGCGGCATCGCCTCGGCGACGGCCCGGACCGTCGCCGCAGCGAGACTGACGACGCCCGCGGCGGCGGTGAGGCTGCGCAGACAGTGACGCAAACGCATGACAGGGAGTCCTCCCTAGGCGAATCGTGGTGTGGGTCAGCGTGTTCACAGCTGAGTGAGGATGCAGTCGCCGGGTCGGCAGCCCGGTGTGCAGCCGCCGGTACACGGGGACCTGAGCGAGTCGAAGGCGTCGGCCCGACGCGCGTTGCCGGTATGAACGTCGCGAGCCAGCTCGGCGTAGTCGCCCAGCAAGTCATTCACCGTGTCGCGGTACTCGCGCCACCACCCCGCAGACCAGACACACACGGGGCGGGGCCGGACATACCACAGCAACCAGGCGGCACCGGTGAAAGCGGCAGCGGCGGTGAGGGTGAACAGACGTGTACGCAGCGGCATGACGAGTGTGCTCCAGATAGGTGAATGGGAATCGAGCAACAATCAGGTAGAGCGCGAGCACCTCCGGCTGCCCCCGAGCACCACGAGGCACCAGGCAGTCGGCCACACAGCCGGAGGTGTCGCTTCCCACCGCTCCCCGGGATTGATGAAGGGGTTAGGGAGCGGGAAGCCCGCTTAGGACCGGCACGAGGCTCCTCGACAGCCGACAGAGTCCGCGACGCGCTGTCCTGCACGGGAAGCGGGCCCGCTTCGGCGTCGGCGCGCACCGCCGCCCACGTCGCCGCATATTCCGGCAACCGGTCCTGCGCGGCAGCCAGCGTGAATCCCCGCCCGAAATACACGAAGCCCGTCGCGCCCGTCCCCCACACAGTGCCCGGCCAGTTATACGACGGCCAGACCGCATGCCGATCCTTGAGCGTGCTGAGGAGCACCTGCCCCTCCGGGGAAATCTTCCACGACACCGTCACCGCTCCCTCGACCGTCCAGTGAGGGCAGCCGCGGCTGCGGTGCTCGGCCCGGATCACAGTCGATGCCGCTTCCATCACGTCTCCATTTCCGCAATGACGTTGTGGGACAACAGCCCTGGATTCACCGTCGTGCAGATGGCCTCAGCGACAGCGAAAATCAGTGCCATCGGCGGCAACTCGGCTTCTGGCACCGGTGGCGCGACCCAGTACCTGCCGGGATTTCCCGGTGTCGGGTAGGAGATGTAGTCGCCCGGTGCCGAGACACGAATCGGGCCCCCGGCACGCACGAGCCGCGTGTGCAGGTCGGTGTGGGCTTCGATGCTCAGGGCGGGCCGGACCAGGAACATCCAGTGCGACGCACCCGTAGTGCCCATGATCGGCGCCTCGACCTCACGGTCGACCAGCTCGGTCCGTACCAGCTCCCCGAGGCCGTCGTCCATCCCGACAACGTGAACGTTGCGCGCAAGGGTGTAGATGCTGCCCGGCTCGATCTGCGCGTCCAGCTGATACACGGTGTTGTACCGCCGCCACTGCTGCTCAAGGGTGAGGCAAATCTGCGGCCGTGTCATGACTCCTCACCACCCGCTTCCGGCCCGGCGTGCTCGCGGCGCGGTTCCGGGCGAGGCAGCACCGGCCACTGCCGGTCGGGCCACGCCACGGTGGCCGGGCTCGTGTGCCGGGTCGCGATCTCGTAGACCACCGACAAACCGGGCAGCCCAGCGCCGACCGGCGGCGTCAGCCACTTCTTCCGGGTGTACGGCGGCGTCGGCAGGAACACCGTGGCGCCCGCCTCGGAGACCACCACCGGGTACTGCGGGCGACTGCCGGCCAGCTCGTAGGCCAGGCTGCGATGCTCCCGCGACGCGAGGTCCGGGAAGACCAGGAAGTCCCACCGCATCACCCCGTGACCGCACATGATCACCGGCCGAATCTCCCGCAGCCGCATCTCCGTGCGCACCCGAGCACCCACCTGCTGGTCCATCGACACGACGTGCAGACTTCGCCCAGCCCAGGTGACGATCGCGTTGCCGCCGATGACCTGGGCCTGTAAACCGTTAACGGTGTTGTAGCGGTCCAGGCAGCACCGAATTGTGTTCTGGGCGTGGTCGGTCAAGGGCTGAGCCATAAGTCCTCGCATGGCAATCGAAGGAATCTGGTCAGACCGTCACGGACAACGGTGGCCGTAGCGGTCGGATTGTGGCTGCACTGCCAGTTGGTGATGAAGTTCCTCGCCGCGGTCCTGCACGCGGCAAAATCGAAATACGTTTCGCCGTACGAGATTCGGACGTGCACGTCGGGTTCATCCGGTCGAGGAGACCGGACTGCCGCCGACAGCCGCACGCTCATCGCTACAAGCCCCGCACAGACGGCTCACGAAATACGTTGTAACGCAACGCCTTTGTTCGGCTGTTGCCGATCGCGTGGCTGCCTCCCGGTCGGCGTAGCTCGCCCGTTAGCCACTCTCGCCGCTCCGGGCGGTGCCGTCCCGGCGACGAGTTCCGCAATCGGATACAGAAGTAGGCCAGCCAGGCACAGAATCCGACGAGACCAGCAACGGCGAAGGCAGTCGACACGGCAGATCGTCCTCCTAGATCGAATTGGCTTCGAACCGCATCGCCGGGCGCGTACCCGAAATCAGGTCGGCAACATGCAAGACGGTCTCCACAGAGGGCCTGAATGCGTCACGGGGACCCGCAACCCACCGGCACGAACGGTCCTTTTCCGATGGCAGCCGAATGTCTTCGGCGTATTGAATGGCCTTGATTCCGAGGCCAAGTGCGATACCCCCAGGACCGGGTCTGCATCGATTCGATACGGCCGAACGAGGAACGTCCACGCATCGGCCTCGCTGAGGATCTGGCATCCGATCCCTAGAACACGCATCCGTTCATGGGTTGCTTCACCGAGCGCAACCGGCATCCGGACGGCGCCAATGTCGGTCATCCGCATGACAATTCGGCCGCCGCTGTCGACCCGACACGGCAAGCCGAACGCGGCGTTGTAACGCGCGACGCGCTCCTCGATCTCCTCCACCGCCGTCAGTGCCTGCACGCTGCTGGTCATCGCCGCAATTTCTGAGTGCGCCCAGCTCGGAGAGGTGATAGGGGTGCGATCCGGCACTTCCGCAAAGTTCTCCATGGCATTCCGTCTCATGGCTAGTTCTGTTGGTGTCACGACGCTGGGCGTCGCAGCCCCAATTGGGGAATTGGTCGGCAGCTACTTTCGCCAGTCGGGACCGAAACGGGCCCGCTATTAGGTTGGTGTTCAAACTGTCGATCGGGCGGCCGGTGTTGCGCTAGCGTTGCGGTGTTGGCAATCCAGCAACGCTGGTAGAGGGCTCGTGGGAGGGTGGGCCATGGAGCAATGGCGTCCATTCGGCAATGAACTGAAGCGACTCCGCGGCGAGGAGTCGCTCCGTGGTCTTGCCCGTCGGACCGGCATCAACGCTGGAGATCTGTCGCGGTTCGAGCGAGGCGTCCGCCGACCGTCCCCTGAAGTTGTCCAGCTGCTAGATCGGGAACTGTCGGCATCCGGGCGTCTGATCGAGATCGCTGCCGCGACTCTGTTCGGCCTCGACAACGAACCGGACAGCAGGCAGCATGTGTCGAGTCACAATGATCTCTACGACAACGGAGAGGGCGAAATCATGCCAATCTCCAGACGGGGCTTCATCGCGACCGCAGCGCTGAGTGCATCCGTGCCGCACGTCATGCTCAACCGCGACGCGGATGTCGACTACCTCGACCACTTCCGGCAGCTGAAGCGCGTGCTTGTGGACCAGGACGTACTGTTCGGGCCGACAACGGTAATTCCCATTGTCGAGCAGCAGATCCATGTCATCGGGCAGCTTCGCAGGACCAGCGGCACCGACACCATCGGACTGCTCCAGATGCAAACCAACTACGCCGAGTTCGCGGGTTGGCTGCGCCAGGACACCATGGACTTCGGGGCAGCCGAGTACTGGACCGATCGAGCGCTTCAATGGAGCCTCGCTGCAGGCGACGATGTTATGTCCTCCTACATCCTGCAACGGAAAGCGCACCTAACCGGAGACGCGGGCGACGGCGGCGAGACCGTCGCGCTCTCCGCTGCCGCCATCCGCACAGCGCCCGGCGATTCGCCGATCGAGGCCCTGGCCAATATGCGTGCGGCACATGGACATGCACTACTCGGCGATCAGAAAGCGACCGAGAGCGCCTACGACGTGGCGTTGGAATCTGTCGACGACCCGGACTTGGATCCGGACCTGCCGTGGGCGGGCTGGTTCGATCAGTCCTACATCAACGTCCATAGAGCCCGGAGCCTGTCGACGCTCGGCGAATTCGGTTCTGCAGCAGAGCAATTCACGCAGGTACTCGACACCCTGCCTCCGCACTACGCCCGAGACAAGTCCATCTACATGGCACGCGCAGCGATCGCCTTCGCGGGCAACAACGACGTCGATCACGCCGCGACCCTTGGGCTGGAAGCCATCGGTGCTGGCCGCGGCTCAGGCTCAGGACGGCTTGTGCGGGAGCTGCAGCAGCTGGATCAGACGCTCGTGTCGGCTGCCAGGAGGAAGGGACCACTTCGGAGCCGTTTTTGCCATGAGCATGGGACCACCCC